>JAUWNF010000534.1 GCA_030612785.1 Phycisphaerales bacterium | reverse complement strand
GCTCATACGGCGAGAACATCTCCACGGCTTGCTGGTAAGACCGGCCGGGACGCAGCAGAAAGCGGGCGACCGCGTGGTCGGCCGTCAACACGTTCGGCACCTGCATCTGCTCGGAGATCGACGGCATACGCGTCCAACTGTTCAAACAGTGGGCCACGTTGTGTTTTCGGAGCACCGCGAGGTACTCACTCTCGGGACCGAGGAATGCCCGGTTGCGAACCTGTAACGCTCGGTCGGCAAGTCTGACAGCATCTCATCCAGCCGTGCGGCGAACTGGGCCAGTTGGTTCATTGGTTCCTCGTGGATAGTGCCGAACTCGAAGATCAGCGCCCCCAGGTTCTCGCGATAAGGCTCTAGCCGTGCCAGGAGCTTGTCACGCAGCAGGTCGGCATTCATGAAGTCGGGGTTTTCGGTGCCCGCCCGCCGACCGTAGCGCGGCAGGTTGCCAAAACGCGGCGCGGTGACCTCCTCGGGCACCTTGAGGCTGAAGCGAAAACCGTCGGGCACCTGGGCGAACGTGTGCTCCCACAGGGCCGCCGACGGGAACTGGTAAAACACAAAGTCCCCGCACACCGTGGGGAAGACCGTGGCGTACTCCGCGAGGCACTGCTGCTCGAACTTCTTGCGCGAGAACCGACCGCCGCTGCGGTAGCGCGCCGGTTCGTAACCTGCCCCAGCCAGCCGGAATACTTCCAACTGGAGGTCCCAACGAGAATCCGGCGCCGGCTCAACTGCCTTAGTCGGTCCGTCAGCTTCGCCGCGAGCGACGGTTTGGACCGACGTTCGAGCCGCTCGCTCACGTCCTCCCAGCCGAAATCCAATTGCTCCGCCGCCATCTCTGGTCCTACCGGTAGCCTATTGTAGCGTGGCGGCTGCTCCGCCTGGATGCGCGCGCATGTCCCTGCTACCACACTGCGACATGTGCCGGTGTCAAGCCCTGGGCCGACCCAAGGTAGTGTTTTTATTAATACACAGGGTGTAACTTCTTGTGGCACAGGGTGATACGCATTATACACTAGCACATTGACACATCGCCGGCGATGTGATACACTTCGTTAGCTTGGTCGATAGGACTCTTTGTAGAGGACACGTCATGAAGCCGCGAACCCCAGGGAGGACATTTTCATATCTCCAGTGCCTCAGATCCCGACTAAACGGCAAGCAGGCGCGCCCGTTCTTCTGGGCGAGATTAGACCGCGACCAGGCGCAAGCACTGGTGAAGGACTTAACCGAGTGCGCGGGCAACCCGGAGCGTGAATGGTTTCTCCTAACCTGGACCAGCGACGACGTTCAGCGCCTGCGCCTGCTGAAAGGGGTGACCCCGGACTACGAGCGCGCTGCCGCCTGTGACTATGCGCGCGGGGACGTATTCCGTGTGACCGGAGAGACCTCCTGCAACATCGATTTCTCGCGAGCCGGTGCCGCTGTGCTGGCGCGGCGTCTGCAAAGTGCACTGAACCGCGTCCGCCGTTTTGTGGAGATTCGCGTTCCCAATCGTCATAATAAGCGCAGCCTCATTGAGTTTGTTCCCGATACCGATTTGGAAGCGGCGGAATCTCCCGAGCACGACAAACTTGCCCTGATCGGGGAAGCCGTGGGCGCCGAACTCCTGGCCAGGGAGGATTTTGCCGATTGGGAGTCAGCCGATGGCTGAACACCGACAAGGCGAGATCTGGTGGGCAGACTTGCCCGCCCCGGCCGGTCGAAGGCCGGTGTTAATCCTCACCCGCTCGGACGCCCTTGCTCACTTAACTAACGTCCCCGTGGCACCGCTGACCCGGATGATTCGTGGAGGAGATTTCGAGGTGGTTTTGTCACCCGAGGGTGATCGTGTCCCTTCGCTGTGCGCGGTATCGTTGGACAATATCCTCACCATACGGAAATCCATTCTAGACCGCCGCATCGCGACACTGTCCGTGGAAACCATGACCGCCGTCTTCCGGGCGATCCGCTTCACCTTCGCCATGTCCGAGCAATAAAGACACCAGGAGACCGCGCTGTTACGAGGCGTAGATGTTTGTCGCGAAGGCTTCGTACGCGATCAGGAAGATCAGCTCGCCCATCAGACCGGCTCCGGCGATGGAAGCGCGGGTTTGTCCGCCCTGCCGGCGGGCCGCGATCACGCCGTAGAGAAACGTTCCCGCCAACACGATACACGAGACGATGCACCCGAACATCCAGCGGCCCTGACGCCCGCAGTAGATCGCCGTCAGCAGCGCGACCGGGACCATCCACAACAACACCAGCGCTGCGGACAACGAACCGCAAAAGCGTGACAAGCCGGTGTCACCCTGGTCACGCACTTGCCCGATCGAGCCGACCAGCAACATGGCCCACCGGCCCCACATCGGGGCCAGGATCAACGGGCGGTACGGCGAGCGGGGATACATCCAGTTGAAGTGACTCCTCCAATCGCCCGGGCCGGGCCAACTGGAAACACCTTGCGGGATCGCCACCAGCAGCATCAGTTTCAACACCACCAGCACGACGATGATCAGGATTTCGAGCGGGTAGCGCGCCGGTCGATCACCCACCGCCGCATCCGCCGACGGTGCGGGGTCGATGATCCTCGCGATGGTCCTGGCCGCACCGAAATAGAACAGGCTTGCGAGCAGCCCGCCGTCCAGCAACCAAACAGCGACCGCCGGCCTCAACGGCAGGCTGCGGACCTCGCCAAACTGCCGCCTCCCCACCCGGTAGACGCCGGTGTACGCCAGGCCGATGAGCAGGCCGAGCAACACGAACCAGTGACACGCCCGTGCCGCACCGCGTGTGGAACGTTCCGGATGCCCCGGGCACATCAATTGGAGGGCGTACCGCAAAGGGGCTGCCCAAGTTGTTCTTTCGGACCGCTTGGCTGCCACGATCGGCGAGGCTTCGTCTGTTGGCTTCACAAGAACACGGGTTGGCGCCCTGATCACGTGTGAGCGCCCCCCCCTGACACCAGCAACAATCTACCGCATAGCGTCGCGAAACGGAAATGAAACCGTCACTATCTGGGTGGGGCGACCTCGAAGATAGACTGCGTCCGCAGGAGTGTCAACTCGTCGGGGAATATGTGATACGCGTGAACGTGGAACTCGCGCTCGCGGGCCTCGTAATCAATGAACGTGAACGGGTCGAGCCCGTCGGTTTCCCACTCGCCGAACGACTGGAAGATCCCACGGCCCTGACCGTAGTTGAGTAGATCGC
>JAUWNF010000348.1 GCA_030612785.1 Phycisphaerales bacterium | reverse complement strand
ATGACCCCGACGCCCGGGGCGGCGTCTCGCACCTCCCTCGAATCCGCCCGCGCACCGGATTCTGGAGCGATGTGGGGTGGACCCTGGCGTTCTTCGTCAGCCCGCACAATCTGGTCATGTTCGTGGTCGTATGGGGGTTCTACCTGCTGCAATGGCTTTTTGCCTACGTTCCGCTGGTGGGCTGGATTATGGTCCTGCTCGCTGAGCTGTATATCGTCGCCTGGTACATGAGCATCATCGGCGAGACCGCCTCGGGTGAAGACGACTTGCCCCGGTTCGGCGCTGCCGAATCGATTCTTGATGACATTGTTCTGCCCGCCCTGGCGTACTACGGCACGTTTATCGTCCTGATGGCACCGGCCTTTGCCTATGCGATGTTCGTCGCCAAGACCGTACAAGGCACGGGAATACTGAAGCAGCCGAACCTGGACCTCTACACTCTGATCAACTCGGCCGGCGCGGCGGCGGTGCCCCTGATCGTGCTCGTGGCGCTGGGCATCTTTCTCTGGCCGATCGCGCTGATGTGCGTCTCGATGGGCGGGCTGTTCTCGCTGTTCCGCATCGACCTGATCCTGATGGCCGTCGCCAAAACCCTGCCCGCTTACATCGCGATCTGTCTGATGGTGGCGGCGGCGACCGTCCTCCCCGGATTCATCGTGGAAGCCGCCACGAGCATCGCGACCCCCAGCGGCGGCTTGGGTCGTGGGGGGCTGATGTTCGACCTGCCGGCCTACGCCATCGAGATATACTTCTCCGTCGTTACCATGCGCCTCCTCGGGCTCTACTACCTGCACTTCAAGGAGCGCTTCCCCTGGAACTGGGAATGAGTAAGCATCCCGACCGTGTCAGGCTGTCGATTCAATCGTTCGTGGTGATCCCCAATGTAGCGTCACCCCTTGTGGGTGACGAAAAACGAGACTGCGCCGCCCACAAGGGGCGACGCTACTCGGCTGTTCAGCGCCGCCCACAAGGGGCGACGCTACAGATTAAGAAACGCTGGAAAGCCGGTCCCACAGCCGATACACTTTGCCGCATGCTTGTCTTCGGGTTCATTGCGAGCGTCGTCGCACTCGGCGCCCCTGCGGGGGACGAAGTGCGGCGCGTCGAGTTGGTCAACGGCTACTACCTGCTGGCCCGGCCGACCGATCCGCGACCCGACACCCCACTTCCGCTGATCGTCTGCCTGCACGGCACCGAGACCGGCGCCCACGACATCCTGAGCTTCTGGCGCACGCTCCGGGCGGAGCTGCCCTTCGTGTTCGTTGCGCCCCAGGGCTCCCGGGCGGGCTGGCGCGCCTCCGATCTGCCCCTGTTGCGCGAGATGCTCGAGCACGTCAGCCGCAACGTGGTCTTCGATGCCCACCGAGTCTTGCTAACCGGGCACTCGGCCGGCGGGGCGCTGGCATTTCGGCTGCTATATGTGGAGAACTTCCCGGCAACCGGGTTGGTGGTGACCGCCAACTACCTGCCGCCGAACATCACCGGCGACCAGGTCCGCGGACGGGCGGACGTGCCGGTCTTCTATGCTGTTGGCACCCGCGATGTGAATCGGGCCCGCATGCGCGAAGGGGCGACCCTGCTCCGCGACGCCGGCGTGCAACTCACCATGCGCCGCCCGCGGATCGGGCACGTTCTCGATCGCGGCGTCGGGCAGGAAGCGCTGCAATGGTTCGAGCAGGTGTGCCGAAGTCGCCTGCAAAGCCGGATCGACCGGGCCCTCGACCCCAGGGGTGTGGAGGGGGCTCCCGGTCCTCTCGCCGCGGAGTTGGAAGAGGTGCTGCGGCACGCGGAGGCGCACTTCCGCGAGCAAACCCCTCTAGTTCGCCAAGCCGTCGCGCGGCTGGAGACGCCCGGACGTGCTACGCTGGCTCGGGCCCATGAATCGGCCGCCGCCCACAAGTACGCCGAGGCATACCGCCTCTACGTGCAGGTGGAGCGGAACTACCAGCCGGCCTCACTCGCCGACGTCGCCCGGAAGTGCCGGCTCAATCTGGAGCGCGATCCCCGCGCTGCCGCCGATCTCCCCTCACCCAAGAAGGATTGAGACATGCTGCATGTTTATTGCACCTGCGACCCCGTGTTCGCCCAGAACGGGCGGGTAGTCTACCCCGACGGGGCCTGCGACTGCTGGATCATCGACCCGGGGCTTCCGCCGATTGCGGAGGAGATGATTCGCCATGTCGGCGAGAACGGGCTTACGCCGAGCGCGATTATCCTAACTCACGCCCACGCGGACCACTTTGCCGGCCTGGATGACGTACGCGCCGCATTCCCGGAGGCCCAGGTGTGCCTGGGTGAGGAGGAGCACTGTTTTCTCGTGGACGCCCACACCAATCTCTCGGCCCAGTTCAGCACGCCGCATACCGTCAGGGGAGATGGCGTGAGCGATCTGGCGGCGGGTTCGGTCCTCCACCTGGCGGGAACCGAATGGAGCGTGCTGGACACCTCCGGGCACTCGCCCGGTGGTCGGTCCATCTATTGCGCGGCGGAGAAGGTCGTAATTGTCGGGGACGCACTCTTCGCCGGCAGCATCGGACGCACGGACTTCCCTCACAGCGATCACCAGCGTCTGATCCGCAACCTGGCGGAGGTTCTGCTGGCGCTGCCCGACGACACGCGGGTACTGAGCGGGCACGGTCCCGATACGACCATCGGGACCGAACGCCGCACCAACCCCTACCTGGCCCGGACGTTGTGAGTGCTGAGATGAAGGGTGGCCATGTTGAACGTCGTCAAGTTCCTCGGCCGGCGGGACGCCGACCGCTACGGACGGTGTCCGCCGTCCGCTGAGTTGACACTCTCTCCCGCTGCTACTCCAATGTGGGTCGTGTATCCGACCCCGGGGTTGTCGTGCTCCGGGGCATCGCGGGCGGGGCGAGACACCCGATAACACCCGCCACCGACGACTTGGGGGCCGTGGGGTGGCAGCGATTCGCCGTACGACCGCTGGATTTGATTCGAATGGAAGAATAGCAAACCAACAACGTGGCGCGGTCGATATCTCGCACGGGGTTTCCCGCTAGCGTCGTCGATCCACTCCGCGTGTCGGCCCTGAAGGGCGACCCCGGGGATTTCGGCGGTCGTTGGATTTGCGAGTCGACCGGTCTACCGCGGGGCAGCCGGGAGGCTCGGCCTATGCCGCAACACAACGAGGATGACATGAGCTCCCAACTGAGCCTTTCCGTACCGATGCACGGTACCGGCGGACGGCACACCCGGATGAGCCTGCTGGGGTGGGTGGCGATTATCGGGGCGGTCACCATCGCCGGACTGCTGATCCAGGGCTCCCTGGCGGGCCACTACGCCGCCCCGGCGGAGGGCCACGCGCACCACGGGCTTCCGGAAGGCTATCAGTTGCCGCCGCTGTGGGCCTGCGCGCCGTTCGTACTGCTGCTGTTGGGCATTGCGCTTCTACCACTGATCCCCGCCACGGCCCACTGGTGGGAACACAATGTCAACCGGTTGATGCTGGCGGCGATCCTGGGAGCAATGACGCTGGCATTCTACGCCTGGTACCACCCGATGACCTACAACCACACCACGCACGAGACCTACGCGGGTCTCAAAAGCGTGGTCCACGTTCTGGAACACGCGGTGCTGGCGGAGTACATCCCGTTCATCGTGCTGCTGTTCAGCCTGTACGTCATCAGTGGGGGCATCAGTCTGCGCGGCGACCTCGCCGCCCGCCCGGTCACCAACACGGTGTTCCTCGCCGTGGGGGGGGCGTTGGCCAGCTTCATCGGCACCACCGGGGCCAGCATGTTGCTGATCCGCCCGCTGCTAAAGACCAATTCGGAACGTCGCCGGACGGTGCATACGGTGGTTTTCTTCATCTTCATCGTGAGCAATTGCGGCGGCCTGCTGCTGCCGATCGGCGATCCCCCGTTGTTCCTGGGTTATCTGAAGGGCGTGCCCTTCTTGTGGACGTTCAGCCTGCTGCCGCAGTGGCTGCTGGTCAACTTCGCGCTGCTGGTGATCTACTTCGTATGGGACGCCCTGGCGTACCGCAAGGAGAAGCCCAGCGACATCCTGGTTGACGAGACCGCGCGCAAACCCTTGCGGCTGAGCGGTTCGATAAACTTCCTCTGGCTTATCGGGGTGGTGTTCTGCGTCGCACTGGTGGACCCGGGCAAGGAGTTTCTGGGCCTGGGCTTCAAGCCGTTCCCCTTCATGCGCGAGCTGCTGATGCTCGTCCTGGTGGCCTTATCGCTCACGACCACGGGCAAGGGCATTCGTGAGGCCAACCAGTTCAACTACCACGCGATCCTGGAAGTTGCGGCCCTGTTCATCGGCATTTTCGTCTGCATGCAGGTGCCCATCGAGATCCTCAACGGCAGCGGCGAATACCTCGCGACGAAGATCAGCAAACCGGCGCACTTCTTCTGGGCCACCGGCGGGTTATCCAGTTGCCTGGACAACGCCCCGACCTACGTGGGGGGCTTCGCCACCGCCGACGCCATGACCCCGGAAGGTGCTGAGGGGGCCCTGAAGCTCGCGGACGGGACCTTCATCAATGAAGCGTGGCTGGTAGCCATCTCGTTGGGGG
>JAUWNF010000317.1 GCA_030612785.1 Phycisphaerales bacterium | reverse complement strand
CGCTCGTCCCGCTCAGCGGCGATCAGTACCAGGCTACGCTGCCGGGGGCCAATTGCGATGATACACCCGAGTATTATGTCTCAGCTGAGGGCAGCGAGAGCGGTCTCAAAACGGCACCACTCGGTGCGCCGGCCAATGTTTACAGTGCGGATGTGGGTGAGTTGGCCATGGCAATCGTCTTCTCCGCCAGGTTTGAAGAGGGCCTGCCGCCAGGGTGGAGTACAACCGGTCTGTGGCATGTTAGCGGCGCATGTGAGGTCAGCCCGCCGTGTGACGGTAGCTCCTGGGCGTACTACGGTCAGGACGGCTCGTGCGACTATGATACCGGCGCCCGTACCAGTGGCGAGTTGACTTCCTCATGGATCGCTCTGCCGACGATTCCTCCCGGCGGCGAGATTGAGCTAAGCTACTATTCTACTCTGGAAACTGAGGATGAGCAAGGGTATGACGTCGTGGGGCTGTACGTCAATGGTTCACTGGTGGACACGCCGGTCGAGGCGCCGGCATGGGAGGCTCGCACAGTGGACCTGACGGCCTACGCGGGCCAATCCATCCAGCTCGAATGGCGGTTCGACAGCATTGACGACTACTACAACGATTACCACGGTTGGCAGGTCGACGCCGTTACGATCAGGGCGAGCGAAATCGAGTGTACATGCTGGACCGGCGATTGGGACTGCGACGGTTTCGTCGACCTTGATGATTACATCATCTTCGCCGATTGTCTGACCGGCCCGGACGAAGAACCTGATCCGACAGCACCGACCACATCGCGGCAATGCCTCGACGTGTACGATTTCAACGACGACGACGACGTTGACCTGTCCGACTTCATGAACTTCGCCGCGGCGCTGGCCGCACCAATTTGAGCCGCCACCGGCACCAATCGGCTCGCACTCATCAAAGCGGGGAACTGATGCACAGTTTGACGGGCTTTCGATATCATCAGTCCCGCACCACTGTAGGGGACGGAACACCCCCGCATCAGGCGGCTCCCACCACCTTCATGATGCCGTCATAGATGAGCACCTTCGCGCCGGCCAGGGTCAGGGCGAGCTTATACAGGATGCGGAAGTGATCCGGCGTCACGTGCCGCACGATCCGCTTGCCGATCAGCGTGCCGGGGATCACCATGCAGATCATCACTGCCGTGAGCAATCCCAGGTCCCCGACGTCCAAACCAAGCACGAAGATAAAGGCCGGTATCTTCAGGATGTGTGTCAATATCTGGCACATAGCCTTCGTGGCAATCAGGCGCTCTTTCACGAAGTCGTGCCGGGCGAAAATCGGGGCGATCAGGGGGCCGACCGCGCCGACGGTCAAGGCCGCCGTGCCCGCGACAAAGCCAAGCAGGGTGAAATCCCACTTGGTCTTGGCCTCGGCGCGTTTCTTCGGTTTGGGCAGAAAGGTCGCCAGCAGGATGTACGCGCCGACGATCATCTTCAGATAAGGCTCGCTCTCCTCGATCTTGCCGAACGTCAGCAGTAGGCCGGCGCCGAGCACGGCACCGGGGACCACGCCCACGGCGAATCTCCCCAGCGCAGGCCAGTCCACGTTCTTGATGAACGCCAGGACGCGCGTGCCGTTGCTGGCGATCTGGACGGCCGCGTGGGCGGGAATCGCCACGCTGTGATCCATGAACACGAACATGACGGCCAGCAGCAAGATGCCGCCACCCATACCGATGATGGCGGAAAGGATCGAGGTGAGCAGGGCGGCGATGGCTAGAATGACGTATATGCTGTTTCTCCGTCGGTCAGGCGGATCATAGTGTGCCCGTCAGTTTCCGGCACTTGTGGGTTTGAAGGCGGAATCGGTGATGCCGTCATCGACCGCCGCGCCGGAGATGACGTTGTCGTACAATCTGGAGGTTTGCTCCGCAAGGCGGCGGATGCTGAAGGACTCGTACGCTTGCCCGTGGGCGGTCTCCCGCGCCTTGTCGAGGGCGGCGCGGTCCGCCAGGGCGGCGGCCAGCGGCTTGACCAAGCTCCCATTGCCCCGGGGGTTTACCAGCAGGCCGTTGACCTTGTGCGTGATCATCTCCGTGACAGCGGGGACGGCCGTTGCGATCACCGCCACGCGGGCGCCCATCGCCCAGGCGAGCGACGTTGTCGAGTGGTCGCCCCTTGGTGCCATCATCAGAACATCGGAAATCGCCAGGAGTCGCTCGAAGGGCACGTCCGGCGGTGGGGAGATCAGGCCGACGTCGCCGGGTAGCGAGAGGCCGTGTTGCACGATTCGTCGAGCCTCGCGCGAGCCGCCGGGGACGATGATCCGATGATCGTCAGCAAGGTATGAGGGAAGGGAGGCCGCCCGTAACGCTTCGAACTGACCGCCCGCCGCGGTGACCGGCGCGGGCAGGATAATGACCCGAGATTCGCGCTTGATTCCCAGATTCTCCCGCAGGATTCCGCGGCGCCACTGGTTGATCGCTGCGAAATCGACCCCGGGCCGGATGACCACGGTTACGTCGGGCGGCACGCCCCCTTCGATGAGCCGTCGCTGAATAAGCCGAGTGCTACAGGAGATGGCGAAGTGCCTGGGCCTGCTGATCGAGCGCAGGAGCCTGATGTCGCTTGGGGAGAAGGCGGGATCGCCAAGCCGCACGATCAGCGGGACGTTGCCCGTCATCCGGGCTGTCGCCGCCGCGCTAATGCCCCAGGCGTGGATCACATCCGCGGGTGATCGCCGCAGCAGATGCCCCAGCAACAGCCCCGCCGGAAGCGACCGGCGAAACGGCAGCGGGATCACATCAACGCGTCCATCGAGCGTAGAGGCCAAGCACCTAAGAGCGTGTTTGAAAGGCTCGTACCGCCGGCTTCCAGCCGGCATTGGGGTCCCCGAGGCCGGCAAGATGTCAGCGGCACATCCCGAGGCCGGCAAGATGCCGGCGGTACGTGACGTAAACGCGCTTTTCAAACACGCTCTAAGAACGGGTAGAGGCGCCGCTACTCGACAGGGATACATCTCCCGCGCCAAGCCGGCCACCAATGATCCCAACTCGACGCGCTGCTCCCAGGTGCCGGCGTCGTCCAATACGTGACAGACGCGTGTCATTGCTCTTTTTCGAAATCGCCCAGGCGGTGCTCGTAGAAGAACTTGGCGATTTTCTCCGCCAAGCGGTCGGCCAGGGTCTTGCAGATGGCGTCACGGGTCTTGAGTTCCGACACCTCGGCGCCTGAGATGTTGACGGTCGCGAACCGCCCTTCGCGCGTGTCGGGCCAGAGTCGGACCTCCGTGCGTTTCTTGGCGGTTGTACTGATGACCTTGACCGCGACTGTGAAGACGGCGGCGTTTCGCAGATCGCGAACATCCTCGCACGCGAAGAACTCCTCGACCTTCAGCCAGATCACCTGCTCGGCGCCGGCGCGCCGCCCGACGGCGTCACAGGCGAGCGTCTCAAAATCCTCCTGGGACTGTCGCAGCCCCTGAAGCGTCACCTCGGGGATGATCTTGACGGCGGCCTTGTGCTTGAGCAATTCCTGGGTGAGAGCTTCGGAGAGGCGCCGCTTGGCGATCGGCCAATCCACCAACCCATGATCGTCGTCGATGAGAATCAGGATCGACTGGTCGCTGAGGTTGAACTGGGCCTCAATCTTCTTGCCCTTCCCGAACCCGAGCATGAACAGCAGTTCCCCGCCACTGTAGGTGCATCCGGGAACGGGCAGCAACAAACCGAGCGCCAATAACAGGACCACACTCGAACTCCGGCGAAGCGAGCGGCAGGCGTTAGCGCCCGGCGAGCTGCAAGCTTTAGCGCCCGGCGAGCCGCAGGCTTTAGCCTGCGCGGACATCCGCGCAGCCTGACGGCCGCGGCTCGCGGGACAAGCCTGTAGCGCCGGCTTCCAGCCGGCATGTGAGCCCCCGAGGCCGGCAAGATGCCGGCGGTACATGAGGTAAACAACCTTTTCAAACACGCTCTTAGAGATCGACCGTGTAATCATAGAACTTCCTCGCAACTTCCTCGGCGAACTTGCGGTAGGTCTGTTCGCGGATCATCAGTGAGTTGGTCGGGTTCATCAGGATCGGCGCGTGCTCGGGGTAAACCGTCTCCACCGGGGCAAGCTCGAAGCTCTGCGGCATGTCGGGATCGGCCCTGACATCGTGGACAGCCACTGACGCGCTGATCCGGCCCCTGAGGAACTGCGGTTGTTCGGGATCGCGAATCTGAAACAACACCAGCTCCAGATAGACGACGTAGTCGGCGTCGAAGTGCTCACCCACCCGCCGGGGATCGAGCTGCGCGTCGGGGTCCTTCTCGATGAAATCCTCGACGTCGCACGGATCGACGAGATCGACGGAGGTCTTCTCGCCAGCCATCTCGGCCGCCAGTTTGTCGGAAACGTAGCTCGCCAGCTCAAAACGCGCGAACTGGTACTCGAAGATCGTCTCGGGAGGCGTCCACACCAAGATGGCGACGCGCGTACCCGCGAGCTTGCTGAACTCCGCTGATATCTCCTTCTTGTGCTCGCCGACGAAGATCAGAGGCGTCAGCCAGTTGCACGCCGCCGTCATCGGGATCAACGCTAACAAGACCCCAAACACCACTTTCGATCGCATCACGCCTACTCCCTCATGCAAGGGACGAGCATCTCGCGCCTCGTCGGGGCGAACCGACCCGTCGGATCGGCACATAGACTCCCAGGATTCCGCCCCCAGGACAACCCCCGCGGCGCAAGATCGTGTTTGACATGTGAGCATCCTAATCGTGGGGGCACTCCGAGCCGCGACCGTCAGGGAGCGCGCGCACACCCCGCCTAGCGCACCGCCACACGTGAGTCCGCGGGTTGGGCGGCATGGGCAAACTCGTTCCTGAGTATCAACGTTGTTCAGCCGGGCAAGTTTCTTCTTGACAAGCAGTTAGGGTTATGTTAGCTTTCGATGTTGCTGTGATTCGCACCAAGAACAGGAGATGGCGATGAATTCCACAAAGCATCGAGTACGAATCC
>JAUWNF010000308.1 GCA_030612785.1 Phycisphaerales bacterium | reverse complement strand
AACCAGACCACCCCACGAGTCGCCGACAGGCTCAAACACAACCGGATGGTCTGGCACGCCGCGCAAACACACCGGACCGCTGGCATATAACAGTGCCCCAGACCCAAAACGCAGGACCGTCCCCGGACCAATGCTCAAAGGCAAACCGGCCGGCACCACCAAGTCCCCCGCGACTTCCCATACCCCTGAGCGAATGCGGAGCCCTTCGCCCGCGGGCTCCCTGTCCAGAAACGCATGGCGGCGTAAAGCCTCGTCAACGCTCGGCACCGGCGGCCTGGGCCCGCGCGCCGAACGCGGCGCCCCGAAACGCCCCCGCTGAAAGACCAACCCGGCCTGCCCGGGGAATCGCGTCGCCACCTCCACAAGCGGCTCGGTGTGAACCGTCTCATCCGAGGTCTCCCAGCGAACGGACAAGCAGAAGGTAGCTAGGATGAGTCCATGCCCGGGCTCCGCGGGTGCTATTCCGACCGAGTCATCGGGTGTCCTCCAAATGCCGTCTTGGGCGCGCTCCTGCCAAACCGGCGCGGACGACATCAAATCGCCCCCCTCCACACGAAACCCCACGACTTCCACCGGTAGCAGCGCAATGTTCCTGATGTCGATGGTGCAGGAAACCTCAGGGTCTGGAGTGTCACCGGCCTCGCCTTCGACAACCGCCGAGGCAATGACCATGCGCTCCGGACGAATCGCGCTGCGGATGTATTCCTGCCGCTTGCCGAGCAACTCCCAGCCCGGCTGCAACCAGCGTTCGAGCGGGAATTCCTGCTGCAGCGCCAGCCGCCACCGCTCGAATCCCGGAGACAACTGGGCGCGGAGTTCGTCGAGGTATTGCGGCCGAGCCAAACGCTCCAATTCGCGAAGGTATGCCGCGGCGATTTCGGGGTCCCGCAGTGGCCCGTTGACGAAGCGATCGTCAGAACGCGTGGCGATCAGGGCGACATCCCCATCACCCCACAGTGCCATAGTGTCGAAGGCGATAGGCTCCAGACGAGCGGTCACAGGGTTGTAGTAGTACCGGATGTTCTGCCACATGGCAGCGTGCCACGCCTGCCAAAGATCCACCAGCGCCATGAACCGAGCGGTGAGCTCCACGTCGAAGACGTCGGATGCCCGGCGCCTGCCCTCCTGAAATGCCCGGAGCAACTCTAAGGCTTCGTCCCGCTGAGTTCGCAGCGCCTCGCTGCGCATGATCCGCTTGGTGTCGAAAGAGCGGACTTCCTGGCTTCCTACCGCAGAGAGGCGTGTTGCGAGGTCCCAGTTGTCGCCGCGTCGCTGAATGTTGAGGTGCACCGAAGCCGGCTCCTCGAACGCCACAATGACGCCTTCGCGCCGGCCTTGCGCTTCCAGCAGCTCTTTGGAGAAATGCTCTTCAAGCGCATAGATTCCTTTGTCCTCCCCATTGAAGAAGAACCTGACGAACTGGTAGCGCACCGCGAGGATGTTCTCACGGCGGGCGTGTTCCAGGAAACACCATTCGTTGAGATATCGGCGGGTCTCCGGATGTTGGAGGGAGAACGTGCGCATTCCGAACGGGCGCTCGGCATCCCGGCACTTGATGCGGAAGGACCAGTCGTCACCCTGCAAATGGGCCAGCCGATCGCCCTTCAAACGCACCTTCACACGAGCCGATTCGCCCTGGCAGACGAGGGTCGCGGGAACGAAATCATCGTCCGACGCCCGTAGCCAGCCGTCGCGCAGGGTCTGGGCGCGCTTGGCTTCGATCTTGGCCAAGTGCTTGAACTTCATGTCCAGCCTTACAACCGGAAGGGGTTCGGCGTGCAATGCCCCTTCAAGCCGCACCGGCACCGCTGCCAGCGCGGAGGAGATGTGCTCGTAGACGATCCAGTCCCAGTGTTTCCGCTTGGCGTGGGCTCCCGCCAGGAACGAACCCAGCAGCGCCACACAGAGTGCCCCCCACCGGAGCCGAGGTTTCCACCTTACGACCGGCTTAGGACCACCCTTGCCCGAAGCGATGATCATGTCAGCCTTCAAGCCCCTGGTTTTGATCCACGAAGCTCACCGAAGCGGACGGGAATTGATCCTGAAGCGCGTTCAACAACCCGAACAACTCCGCATCATCGTGACACCCCACGAAGAAGGTGGCCTGCAGGAGATCCTCGCCAACATCCATACGCCGGAGATTGGCGGTCGCGACCCGGTCCGCAACCGTCTGGGCAAGACGTTCGAACTGCTGTCGGCCCACCTGCTTTGAGGGAATCTCGATGTTCAGGTACAGGTTGCTTCGCTTGCGGCGATCCGAGAATCGCGCGTGAATCGTGAGCAGAACCAGAATCACGGCCACCGCGGCAATGGTCGGCACCCGCTGGTCGGCGCCTAACCCCAAACCGGTAGCGATAGCCAGAAACAGATAGGCGAGCTCCTCCGGCTCCTTGATCGGAGTGCGAAACCGCACGATCGAGAGGGCACCCACCAGACCCAGAGAAAGGGCGAGAGACGCCTTCACTACGGAGATCACCAGGACGGTGGTCAACACAATGGCCACCAGGATGCGCGAAAGGGCAGTACGATTGCACAACGTTCTTCCGAACCGCACATAGTGCGCCCCAAGGAGCACGCCCAATACCAACCCGATTCCCAGGTTGACCAGAACGGTCACCGTGGACAACGGAGCGGGCTTGGTGAATTCCAACCAATCCGACACGAGCAGACTCCGACTTCCATACCAGGCCGACCGGTATCCTTGCTGTCCGCCGGGGCGCTTCGATGGAGCGGCAGCAAGGTCCGAAAACCTGGGTTTGCACGTTTTTATCGGCAAGCTACCGACCTGGATTCACCCTCCGTACAATAAAGTGCTCTGCGGGAAGAGGATTGACCGGAAGCAAACCGGTGCATAAAGTGAGCGTATAGGGAGAACGTGAGAGAGAGACTTGGTCACGTCTCCTCGGTGTCGTTATCGACCCCGGTAAAGAGAGAACAAAAAGAAACGTCGGATGCCCTGATCTCTCGCCCCCCGCCGGTTGGGGGGCGTGGCGTGGACGAGGCATAAACTCAGCGGGCTAGTCCGCCGATGCACGTTCCATACCACCGTTGCGGGCATGTGGAGTGCGCCGAGCACGGGCGCTGTCAGCCCATCTCGCCGCAAGGTCGATAAGCTTGCCGGGGGCGGAGCAAATAGCGGGTAATTCCCGGCATGGTGAAGTCCGCACGCGTGGTGTGGGGCTAAAGAGTCTTTGGAGTATGGAAGAGGGAGAACAGGTTATGCGGAAACTAATTGTGGTGGTGGCTGTTTTGGGCATGGTGCCCGTTGCGAACGCCGGCGTCGTCAGCGACACCGGCGCGGTTTACGACGTCAAGACCGTTACGGAGGGGGGAGGCGTCATCCTCACCACCGGTGTTCGCTCAATGGAAATCCCGGTGGACATCAGCGGGGCCGAGAGTTGGGATCCCGTCGGGTCGGCCAATAACCAGGTCATGCTTATCGACATCGGGACCCTCTCGGGGTACGGCAACGACGCGGTCATGGACGGGATCGGCTGGGACGTCAACCTCGCAACCGTCGGTGGCAGTTGGCTGAGCGAAGCGACGATGTATTTCGATGACAACTTCGCTCCGGACGGTGTCGGCGTGCACCTTCGTGCCGGGGACGGGGACAATTTCCCCGGAACGGGGAGCTACAGTAGCCCGGTGGTTTATCTCTCGGACGTCGGCATTGCCGATATTCCGCTCCCTGACGGATGGCTGCGGCTGGAGTTCTACGAGGGCAACGATGACGCGGCTGGTGAGAAGGACGCCGATTGGCTGGCGGACAGCACGGTCACCATCTCCGTGGTTCCCGAACCCGCTTCGCTGGGTTTGCTCGCCTTGGGTGGGCTGGTGCTGATCCGTCGCCGCTAGGCTCTGTCTGACAAGACAACCCGGTTTTTGCAGCGGCCTGCGTCCCCGAGCGCTTCACCAACTCGTGTGAACAGCGGCGGGCAGTTCAAGCGACACTGCATAACCCCGCATTTTCGCTTGAATAGCCAGCCTTGCTCGAACGTGCGAGACGCCCGGACCGAACGTTGGAAGCAGCCTTGCACCGAGAAAAGAAACACCGAGGTAAAACCTTGTGAGAAAAAGGCTTGACCCGTCGGCGGGGAAGTGATAGACTGGGCAGCACTGGGAGGATATTGGGGAAGGAATCGATCATATCTTCCGGCTGCCTTGATCGACCCCGCAGAGAGAGCATGGGTTGAGTTCTGAGCGGTTGGTTTCGTGGATCGCGCCACGCCAATTTTAGCGGGTTGGTTGGAGATGGCCGGACACGAGGACAACAGCTTGTGAGTTAGCGGGTGTCCCACGGCACGAGGGTGTCTCGTGGAGTACACCGTGCGATTCTGCGTGGGTCCGAATCTATTCTAGCCGCGGATGGCTCGCGATACCTCGTGAGTGTGTTTCGGTGAGGCGGGTTTCGGGATTTACGCAGATCTGAGGTCCGCAGCGTTCTTCTATGTATATGTGGGCTGCGGGTGGTTTCGCCTTTGCGACTACCCTCCGTTGAGGGTATGGCAACAGGCGAAGAGTCTCTCTCTTTTGCTCTGCACGCGAGCTCGGTGCAGGGTGAATGGCTCTCTTTTGGAGGAGAATACGTTATGCGAAAACTTTGTTTAATGCTAGCAGTGTTGGGATGGGTGGCGATGCCGGCGCTGGCCGGATACGGTCCCAGCCCGCTCAACACCGGTCCGCAGGCTGATCTGGGTGGTCCAGTCGCTGACAGCACGGTGG
Organism: Phycisphaerales bacterium; assembly: GCA_030612785.1. Classification (GTDB taxonomy): domain Bacteria; phylum Planctomycetota; class Phycisphaerae; order UBA1845; family UBA1845; genus JAAEQG01. The sequence goes on along the minus strand of JAUWNF010000308.1, from coordinate 318 downwards.
GGGTGTACACGGGTGGCACGATCGCCAACTACCAGGTCGATCAGCCGGCCGCGGTGAGCGACGTTCTCCACGTCACCTTCGGGTTCCACTGGCCGTATCTTAGTAACTCGGCGAGGCAACTGAAGTTCACCTTCATCTATGACAACACTGAAATCGCCATCACGCACATGGACGTCCCGCACACCGGGGCTTTCTCCGGTGGGGCGACGGCCAGCAACAATTTCAGTAGCTGGGTGCCCACGGACCTGACGAGTGGCACGCTCACCGACACCGGATGGATCAATCCCGCCAACTGGACGCCCGGCTTTGTGGTGGTGC
>JAUWNF010000019.1 GCA_030612785.1 Phycisphaerales bacterium | reverse complement strand
ATGATCCATCCGAACGAAACGGCGGCGAGTAGGGGAATATAAGCTTGCATCGTGTTTACCTCTCTATCGTAGCGTCCTGCGTCTGAAAGGAGCCGCGGACCCAAGTCCGCTGCTCGGTACGGACACGCATGGGTGCCCCATTCCTTGCGCGTACGTGTTTAGCGTTGGGTGGCATGCCTAAGCGGAGCGTAGCGACGCGCAGGCATGTATCGGTCGTTCGCCTGTCGATCGGCGGAATACTCCCCACGTTCGGCACCACCGGCACATCCCCTTGGCAGGCAAAATAACGCAATCTCAATCCACAGGCACGGTTGATACATGCCTGCGCCGGCCTCTGGCCGACTTAGGCATGCCACCCGTCAACGGCCGGCGGGGCCGCCGGCCGCTACCCCGTGGTGAGATCCTTCTTAGCGACCACCGCTAAGTTACTGCCCTTGACACCCACGACTTGTACTTCCATGTCGCGGGCGATCATACCCATCTCGGCCACGCAGGGAAACCGGTGACCGTCGAAGTCGCAGGTGCCCGACGGACGCAACGGGGAGATACTCCGCCCGACGCGGCCGATCATCGATTCCATTTCATCCACGTTCACACCCACGTCGCGCGAGGTCAGCACCGGGTTGTCCGGCGAGATCAAGCGTCCCAGCGGCGTGTGCGGCCAGACCTTCACCGCGATCACCGCCGCAGTGGGCAACAGCACGACACACGCCAGCGTGGCCACCACTCCGGCGTTGGTGCTGATCTGAAACGTTTTGACCACCGCGGCAATCAGAAAAGCGAGCCCCCCCGCCGTCAGGATGCCGTGGGACGGAATGAAGATCTCCGCCACCAACAGCAGCACGGCAACCGCGTAGAGCACCAGGATGATCCCGATTTCACCCATGAAGAAGCTATCAGTTATCAGTTATCAGTTATCAGCTTTCAGCCAATCGTCAATTGGTCATGTTGTGGTGCGGCGCACGACCACCCGGTTGCCGTAGCGTTCGACCACCTCCACCTCGGTGCCGTCTTCCAGGAAATCCCCTTCGCTCACCACATCGACCAACATGGACCCGAACCGGGCCTTACCCGCTGGACGCAGCCCGCTCTCGCAAATCCCCACGTCGCCGACCCGGGCCAACCCACGGTACGGGTCCTCCGGCATCACCGCCGAGGGTGTGGGGTTCTCCGGTACGATGTGGCGGAAATACGGCATCTGCGGCAGGTATTTGCTCAGCAGCACCATGCCCACGATCGAGCTGGTCAGAGCGCAGGCCAGCGTGATCACCCCCGCCTTGAGTCCGGCGAGTCCGGTTCTCCACTGCGGCCAATAGAGCGGGAAGGTGCGCCCGGGTTCCTCCGGCATGAACGTCGCCAGCAGACCCACGAGGATCAGCACTAGACCGCTGATACCCGCGACGCCGAACCCGGGGATGACGAAAATCTCCACTCCCAACAGCATCACGCCGATCAGTAAGATCACGATCTCCCACACGTTGGCCAACCCGGGCAGATACGGGGCCCCCAGGAAAATCGCCAGGCAGATCAAGGCGACCAGACCCGGCACCCCCACGCCCGGGGTGTTGAACTCCACGTAGGCCCCGAGAAACACCAGTACCAGCAGAAAGCCCCGCACCGGCATGGAGGTCAGCCAACCGACGAACACCTCAGACCAACTGAATTCGATGCGTATCAGGGGGGCGCTCAATTGATACCACGCCCGCAACTCCGCCTCGTTGCTGACGATCCCTTTGGAGAAGCCGAACGCCTGGGCCCGGCTCTGCGACATGGTGAGCAACTCGGTCTCGGTGACCACCGGCTGCTCGACCTTGACTTCGGTTTTGGACACGGGGTCCAGGTAGGTTTCGACCAGCTTCCACTCCGGCTCGCGATCCTTGCCGAGCGAAAGGTCGAGCCCCAGGATGCCCTTCCCCGACTTATCCTTCGCGTCGCCTAACCGTTCCGACTTCGTGGCGCGATCGACGAACTCCCGTTCGCCGGTGGTGATGTTCTCGATCCACCACACCTCGAGGTCGGACCGCACCATGGCCTCGCACAACAGGCGGTCGTAACCGTGTAGCCGCGCCGAGTCGCGGAACTGCTCCAGTACCGGGCTCTCCGCCTTGGCTTTGAGGTCCTCGGGGACCGCCTGCGGCCCGGTGGGCAAGCCCATAATCACACCCGAGTCGCCCAGCGTGGAGGCCCGCGACATGACGCTCTCATCGCAGGCCACCGCAATCATTGAACCGGCCGAGTAAGCGTCGGAGTTGATCCAGGCTATCGTTTTGATCTGCGTGCGGTTCTTGAGGTAGGAGCAGATGTCCAGGGCACTGCTCACCTGGCCGCCCGGGGTGTCCAGCTCGAAAACGACCACGGAGGCGCCCTGGTCGATGGCCTGTTCGACCCGGCGCTCAATGCTCTCGGTGGTCACGTCGCTGATAACGCCGGTAATGGGAATGATCGCCCCCCGTACTTGGGGGGCAACTTCGGCCAAGGGCGCTTCGATACCATCAGTCGACGCAGCGCCGTCAGCCGGTACGGCTGGTTCCTCCCCGAACACTGCGGCGCCAACGCCAAGCAGCAGCATCCACATCATCATGTGGGAACGAGCACAACCCATAGACCTACTCCGTTCCGCAAGAGTGCCCGAGCACAACTCCTTCAGCCCTCCCTCTCCAGTTAGATTCTAATAGCGTCCGTTCATATCGGCAAGTTGAAGAAGGGTTTGCATTTATAATCGCACACGCCGTCCGACCGGCTGGGGGGACGCCATTGGTCCCTGCGGAACGATGTGCTATGATCTTCTTTACTGAGGACTCCCTTGTCGCATGATCCCGTGGACAACGTCGAAGAGCACGAACGGACCGACCTTGCCATCGAAGGTCAGGACAATGACGCCGTACCGCGCAAGGAACGCCTGCACATACGGCGGCGCGTTCCCGGCCGGCGTCTGGACAAGCACCTTCGCGGCCGATTCCCGCGCCTGTCCCGCACCATGCTGCAGAAGCTGATCAAAGAAGGGGACATCACCGTCAACGGGCTGCCGACCAAACCCAGCTACGAACCGGCCGCCGGGGACGTCGTCGAGGTCCTGATTCCGCCTCCACCGCCGAACGAGGTGCCCCCGGAAGACATCCCACTGGACATCCTTTACGAAGACGAGCACATCGCCGCGATCAACAAACCCGCGGGGATCATCTGTCACCCGGCCGGTCCGACCCAGGGCGGCACCATCGCCAACGCGATGGCCTTTCACGCCGCCTCGCTCAGCCACGGCGACGACCCGTATCGCCCGGGCATCGTCCATCGTCTGGACAAGAACACCACCGGGGTAATGCTCGTGGCCAAGAGCGACGAGGCCCACTGGCGATTGTCATTGCAGTTCGAGCGGCGGACGACCCAAAAGACCTACTTCGCCATCTGCGAGGGCGCCCCCAGCCGCGACCAGGACATCATCAACCAGCCGTTGGGTGCCCACCCGATGATCAAAAACCGCTACATGAATCCCGGGCAACTGCCGCGGGCCATGCTCTTCAAAGAGGCCATCACCCAATACTCGGTCCGCGAGCGCTTCAAGGGGTTTGCCATCGTCCATCTGTACCCCAAGACCGGACGCACACACCAACTCCGCGTACACATGTCCGCCATCGGCCATCCCCTGCTGGGCGACACCTACTACGGCGGGCACCTGTTCAGCGAGGAGGACCTCGCCGGTGAAGGCCCAGCCGAACCACTGATTACCACGCAAGCTCTGCACGCCCTGGCGATCGAGTTCGTACACCCAATCTCCGAGAAGCCCATGCGCGTCGAAGCCCCGCTGCCCGAAACCTTCCAGCGAATTGCGGGTCTCCTGAGGAAACATCGAGGCACGCAGGTCAGCTAGCCCACTTCTCTTCTCTGGAAGAGGGCCACGCCGATCATCAAGATGGCGAAAACTTGGAGAAGTGCGTAGAGGCAGACCTTGCCGACGTAGGCCAACGGGATGGGGATATCGTTGTTGAGGGCATCCATAACCCAGAAAACGCCCAGGTTGGGATACACCAGGTAAGCCGTCTTGGCGATGACTGAGGATTCGGCACGCCCGCCGAGGACATAGTCTGAGATCAGGCCCAGGACCAGCACGATGGTGCAGACCAGCAGCGTCGTGACCTGCCCGAGGCGGGTGGAGGCGGTCAGAGCCACCGCTGCCAGAACCATCACCGCCATCATCACCATGACCCCGGCCAGCATTATCTGCCCGGCGCCGACGGCCCCGCCGTAGGTGGTATCGCGGCCCATGAACCCGTCGGCAAACGGCTGGAGGTTCCACTGCGCGTCGAAAAACGAGGCTATGATCAGCCCCAGGGTCAGCACGGGCGTCAGAATGGCCAGAGCGCTCCCCATAAACTCGGAGCCGTTGAGGTAATTCAGCAAGGCGGCCAGCAGCAGCGAGGCGATCGCCCCACCGAAGCCGAACACAATGATAGGCATGTCCCACAGGTCCGCGCTTGCCTGTAACACACTGTGGCGCAAGCACATAGCGAAAGCGAGGAAGCCGATGTAGAAGGCCACCAGCAGGGCCCCAAGCACGCCGGCGTACTTGCCCAGAATGAAAACGGGACGCCCGACCGGCTTGCTCACCACGGTCAAGACGGTCTTGTTCTCGATCTCGCGGGTCAGGACGCCCGTGGCGGAGAACGCCGCCAAGAACAATCCGCTGAGCAGTAACGTATTCAGTCCCAGGTCGCGCAAGAGTTTATCGTCGTCGGACAGGGTGAACCCGGCGAGCGCGACGTTGGCGATCATCATCAGGATAGTAACCAGCAGCAGGGCTCCATAGAGCGGTTGCCGGATGGTTTCGACGAAGGTATTGGCGGCGATGCTGCGGAACTTGGCGAACATGGTCGTAACTATCTATACATGGGCCACTTAACGAGAGTCGCGAACACCAGCCAATGACTTGGCAGGACCCCGCAATTGTAGTAAGCTCCCTTACCGTTTCGCCCATGACACGCCCAAAGGGTGGCACTGTCAAGGGCCCAGGTTGTCCCAGGTTAAGACGTTTCCAGGGGCGCGTAGGTTCGCCGGTTCGATAGCGTAGACCCAACCCCGATGAAAACCGAATCCGCTACATCCAAGGACCGCCGGGCGCAGATCGCCGCCGTGGCGGGGCTGGTGTTGCAAGTGGCGATGTTCGCGGTGCTGCTAACCTTCAGCATCGTGTACGACTCGCCGGCGATTCGCGCCGAAGCCATTCATCTGCACCTGGGGATCTATGTGTGGCTGGCGCTGGCCCTGCTGTACGGCCAGCGTCGGCGCGCGGGCGTCGAGCAACTTGAAACCGAGGAGCTCAAGCGGGCGCGGGCGGCGTCCGCCGACGCCGGCATATTCGATCTGGAAGACGAGTCTCTGCTGGTGCAACGCCGCCGCCTGAACTGGATGTATCGCTGGTTCATGCCGGGTGTCGCCCTGATGCTGGCGCTGGGTCACCTCGTCTGGGCCGGGTGGTGGTATTTCACGGCGCTGCCGGTGCGGGACGAGCGTTGGACGGTGTGTGATCAGCCGCAGTTTGCGTTGCCCTTCGTGGTGGGGGTGACGTTTCTGTGCTTCCTGTACTCGCGTTACGCCAGCGGAATGGCCCGTCGCGCGGAATGGCGCCTGCTGCGGGCCGCTTCGAGCTACATGGCGGGCAATGCCCTGTTGGGGCTGGCGGTCGTGGTGGGAATGTCCCTGCAGATCTATGACGTGCCCTACGCCGAACCGGTGGTGACCTACGTCATCCGCCTGGGGATGCTGATTCTGGGCATCGAGTTCCTGCTGAACTTCATCATGGACTTCTATCGGCCGCGGGTGGCCGACGCCGAGTTTCGCCCGGCATTCGACAGTCGATTGCTGGGGCTGATCAGCGAGCCCGGGGGGATCGCCCGTTCGATCCAGGAGGCGATCAACTACCAGTTCGGGTTCGAAGTCAGTAGTACGTGGTTCTACCAGCTACTGAAGCGCTCGTTGCTGCCGCTCGCGCTTTTCGCGGTGGCGGTACTGTTCGGGTTGTCGAGTATCGTGATCGTGGATGCGGACGAGCAAGTCTTCGTCGAGCGTTTCGGGCAGTTGCTTCAGGATCGCAACGTTCCGCTGGAGCCCGGGCTGCACGTCAAGTACCCTTGGCCGGTGGACACTGTTCAGCGCCAGCGCGTCCAGCAATTGCGGCGGATGACCGTGGGCGAGGCGCGCAAGGAAAAAAGCGAGGCAAAGGGCGATGAAGAGACCGACGCGGTGCTCTGGACGGACCCGCACGACTACCTTCCGGAGTTGATGCTCCTGGTGGCCAGCCCGGAAGGCGAAACCCCGCGAGCGGAGCACTCCTCCGGCGATACTCAACCCGCGGCAAGGGCTGCGGGTGACACCGAGGGCCGGGCGGTGGCGGTGAGTCTGCTCATGGCCTCGGTCGATATGGAGTACCACATTTGTGACCTCTACAAGTACGAGTACAACTACGTGAACCCCGAGGCGATGGTGGAGAAGGTGGCCTATCAGGTGTTGGCGGATCACGCCGCGAGTATCGACATCACTCGGTTCATGGGGCCCGAGCGGGAGCAGAGCAGCACGGAGCTGCGCACGCTGTTGCAACAGAGATTCGATGAACTGGAGCTGGGCGTCGAATTGACTTTCGTGGGGTTGCAGAATGCCCATCCCCCGTCGGAAGATCAGGTGGCGAAAACCTTTCAGGATGTCATTGCCGCCAAGAGTCGCAAGGAGGCCGCCATCCAGGCGGCGATCGGAACCGCCGAGCGCATGCTGACCACGGTGGCCGGTAGCCGGCAGCGGGCCACCAAACTGGACCAGGCCATCATCGCAATGGATCGGTTGTCCGAGGATGCCCAGGTGGACGCGGAGCAACTGGCGGCGGCGCAGGCGCGGATCGACGAGTTGATGCTCGGCAGCGCAGAGCGCCGGGTCTCCCCGATGAGCGGGGAGGCGGCGGCGGAGATCGCCACGGCCCGCGCGGAGGTGAGCAAGCTGGTCAGCGAGGCCGAGTCGAAGGCCCGGGTGTTCAAGAACGAACTCATCGGTTATCAGGCAGCGCCGCAGTTGTACATGGTGCGGCGGTATCTGGAAGTTCTGCGGGACAGCCTCAAGTCGGTTCGCAAGATTATCAACACCACGCGGAACACCAAACTGGTGGTGATTATCGAGACCGAGAAGAAGAGCGAGTTCGAGTTGCCCGAACCCCAGGAGAAACAGTAAGGACGATAACCGAAAGCTGATAGCTGTTGGAGCAAAGCGACGATGAGAAACCTGCCATCCATATTGGCCGCCATCGCCCTGTTGGCCGTCTTGCTGTTGTACATGTGTACATATCAGGTGCGCTTCAGTGAAGTGGCGGTCGTCAAGACGTTCGGAAAAGCCGACGCCGAGACGGACGTCAAACAGGAGCCGGGACTCTACCCGCGCTGGCCGTTTCCGATCCAGAGCGTCAAGAAGTTCGATACGCGCATCCGCATCCTGGAAGACACCATCGAGGAGACGCCCACCCGCGACAGCAAGAACCTGGTGGTGACCACGTTCACCGGATGGACGATCGACGATCCGTACAAGTTCCTCCTCCGCTACGAAACTGAGGAGGGTGGGGAGGACGCGCTGCGGGCCAAGATCCGCTTCCACAAGAAAGCGGTGGTCGGCAAGCACGACTTTTCGGAGTTCATCTCCACCGACTCGGCCGAGCGCCGACTCCAGGAGATCGAGCGAGAAATGGAGCAGGCCTTCGCCGGCGAAGCTTTGGAGCAGTTCGGGGTCAAGACCCATATCTTCGGGATCAAGCGTCTGGGCTTGCCCAAAGCGGTCACCAAGGACATCTTCGAGAATATGAAGAAACTCGAGGAGAACAAGGCGAAGAACTACGAAACCGAAGGCGAGGCGAAGGCGGCTGAAATCATCGCCGTGGCGAAGGCCTCGCGTGAGCGGATCATGGCGGTCGCCCGGCGCAAGGCGGACGAAATCCGTAACGACGGACAGCGCCGCGTCGGCGAAATCTATGCGGCGTTTACCGAGCACCAGGAACTGCGGATTTTCCTGGACAAGCTCCGGGCCCTCGAAGAGTTGTGTAAGGAGCGCATCACGCTCATTCTGGACACGGAGATCGCCCCGGTCGACCTGTTCAGGCTTGACCGGCCGGTCCAACCCGTACCGATGTCGAGCACGGATCCGGTGGATGCCGCTCGAAAGGCGCTCGAAGCAGGCTGAAACGATTGCGGATTGACGATTGGGGATTGACGCGGGATTGGCTGGCACAGTGAACCCTACTGAGCGGCTGGAAAGTCGTAGACGCGCCGCGGCGGATATGTCCCACAAGCTGATAACTGATAACGGATAACTGATAACTGACAACTACTAACCATGGCACAGCACCATCATCATTCTCATCGCGACCCGGAAGTGATCGACGCTCCGCTGGATGCGGCCAACCAGTCTCTGGCCGACGCCCTGCGGGCCAGCTTCAGCGTGCTCAAGTTCATCATGGTGGTGCTGGTCGCTCTGTTCCTGCTGAGCGGCGTGCAGTTCATCGACGATCGCGAAGAGGCTGTGGTGCTGCGCTTCGGGGAGTTCGTGGACCGGGACCGGGACCGGACGCGCTCGCGGCCGCCGGGGATGTCCATAGCTTTTCCCTATCCGGTGGACGAAACCCTGCGGGTGCCCGTGCGGCAGGATAACGTAGTGATCGTGGACGACCACTTCGTCGCCCTTAAAGAGAGGGAGAAGGGCCGGCCGCTGAGCGAACTGGCACGCCCGACGCTGGACCCGCTCCGGGACGGTGCGCTAATGACTGCCGACAACGGGCTGGTCCACGTGAAATGGCAACTGACCTATCGAATCGAGGACCTGGTCCACTTCGTGAAGACGGTCGGCGACGGTGGGACCGCAGATGTCGTGGCGCTGCTCGAGGCCGTCCTGGACAACGCGGCGATTCACGTGGCGGCGGAGTACACCGCCGAGGAGATCACCCGCTACAAGTCCACGGAGTTGGCCTCCCGCGTTCGGGCACGGGTGAACCAACGACTGCAAGAGTTGGGCACGGGTATAACCGTGGTGGCGTTGGATATCCCGCGGTCCTCGGTGCCGATTCCGACGCTGCGTGCGTTTGCGGCGGTCAGCTCAGCCGAGAACCAAAAGCAGAAGCGCATCCGCGAGGCTGAACAGGAACGGGACGCAATCCTCAACGGCTGTGCGGGCGAAGCCTATCCGCGAATTCTGGCGGCGCTGGACGACTGGCAGGAGGCAGAGACCGCTGGGGACCATGCGGCCGCCGCCGAACATTTGGCGCGACTGGACCAGTTGGTCGAATTCGAAGCCGGCGGCGACGCGGGGCGCGAGGTTTCCAAGGCCAAGTCGTACTACACCGAGGCAGTGCAGGGCATGCAGGCGGACGAAGAGGAGTACAACTCGGTAATGAAGGAATACCTGCGGGCCCCGGAGTTACTGTTCGCCCGCCTCTGGGTTCAGACCAAGCGGAAGATCTTCGACTACGAAGAGGTGGTGAAGCGGTATGTGCCCCCGGGTGAAAAGGAGATCCGCATCATCATCGGGCCTGACCCGAAACAGCGCATGATCGATGAGATGAGACGGATCGAGCGGCGCGAGAAGGGGACCCGGCGAAAATAGCACAGTGCGTCGAACAGATGGTTACGCATCTACGTTGTCTGCTGGGTTGAACGTATGGTCAGGGACAGCCTTCCGGTTTTGCAGACGGTCGGGTTGACCAAGGTCTTCCGCGATTTCTGGTGGCGGGCCCGCGTCGAGGCGGTCAAGGATCTGAGCCTGGACATCCATCGCGGCGAGGTCTTCGGCCTGCTGGGGCCCAACGGCTCCGGCAAGAGCACCGTGATCAAGATGATCCTGGGTCTCCTATACCCTACCAGAGGGCGGATCGCCGTGTTCGGCAAGCCGCCCACCGACGTGCTCACCAAGAAGCGCATCGGGTTCCTCCCCGAGGAAACCTACCTGTACCCCTTCCTGGACGCCCGTGAGACCCTGGACTACTACGGGCGACTGTTTGAACAGCACAGGAGCGTCCGCCGGGAACGGATCGACCGTCTGTTGGAGATGGTCGGGCTACAGCACGAAGCCAAGCGGCGGCTCGGCGAGTACTCCAAGGGGATGGCCCGGCGCATCGGATTGGCCCAGGCGCTCATTAACGATCCGGAGTTCCTGATCCTGGACGAGCCGACGGCCGGCATGGATCCCATCGGCACGCGCCAGATCAAGGACGTGGTCCGCGAACTGGCCCGCATGGGCAAGACCATCCTGCTCTCCAGCCATTTGCTGGCGGACGTGGAAGACGTGTGCCACCGGGTGATGATCCTGTACGGTGGGCAGCAGCGCAAGGCGGGCGACATTTCGCAGTTGCTCGCCCGCGAAAACCTCACGCAGATCACCACGGAAAAGCTCTCGGAGAACGCCGTCAAACAGGTCCGCGACCTGATCCACCGGTTGGAGGGCAAAGAGATCCTCAACGTGACCGCCCCGTCGGACAAGCTGGAAGACCTTTTCCTGCGCATCGTGAAAGAAGCGCAGGCCGAGAACATCAAAACCTCCGGGGCGCGCGCCGCCGGAGAGTTGCCTTCGTTCCTGGCCCCCGTCGAGGACGAGGAGCGCGCGGTAATCGATTCGCTGGTCCAAGCCGCACGCCCCGAGGTGATGCCGGAAACCGTTGCGGCCGAATCGACCACGCTTGATGCGAAGCATCCCGCGCCCGCGGGGGAGCCGTCGAAAGAGGTGATCGAACAGTTGCTGAGCAAGCCGGAGACCCCGCCCGCCGAACTACCCCCGGCAAAACCTGAACCCGAAAGACCGCACGGCCCCGTAAAGGCGGATCGTTCGGTCATCGAGGAGTTGTTGCAGAACCCGCCCGATGAACCGCGACCGTCAGGCAACAGTTCCCAAGAAGGTGATCGCGGTGAGTAAGCTCTGGGCCGTCGCCCGTCATACCATCGCCGCCGGCATTCGGATGAAGGTGGCGCTGTTCTTCATCTTACTGATCGGCCTGATCGTACTGGGGTTGCCGTTTGTGCTAAAGGGGGACGGCTCGCTCGCCGGGGCGATCCAGTCGTATCTGACGTACGCGCTTTTGCTGGTCGGTTTGCTGTTGAGCCTGCAAACGATTCTCATGTCCTGGACGCTATCGGAGGAGTTGGTCCAGCGGCAGATTCTGGTGCTGATGACCAAGCCGGTGGCCCGGTGGCAGTACATCACCGGCAAATGGCTGGGGATCATCCTGCTCGATCTGATGCTGCTGACCGGAGCCGGCGTGGGCGTCTACGGGATGACGCGCTACCTGGCCTCGCTTCCGGAGCGCGTGGAGGGCGACCACGTCAGGATTGCATCGGAAATCCTCACCGCCCGCCACGTCTCGCCGGCGGACGTGCCAAACTTCGCCAAAGAGGCGGCCCGCGAGTTCGAGCGGCGTAAAGAGGAAGGTTACTACGTGGACCGCCCACTGGTGGTCGCGACGCAAGAAAAGGAGAAGCTGCGAAAAGAGATGGAGACCAGGTGGCGCACCATCCCTCCGTACGAGGGGCGGGAATTCACGTTCAGGGGGCTGGAGTTGAGTAAGCGCGCCCCCGACGAGTTCCTGCAACTGCGTTTCAACGCCACGGTCTACAACCCGCCGGTCAACGACGTGGTATCCTGCGTCTGGTGGTTTGGCGATCGCCGTGAGGGAACCGTCGAGTATGGGCCGGTGATGCGCCGCTATGTGAGGGGGCGCATTCACACCGTGTACGTCCCCGGCGACGCGGTGGCACCGGACGGTACGTTGACGGTTCGCTTTGAAAACGTCGATCCCTTCGGAGAGAACCTTCAGAACTTCACCGTGTTCCACTTTGAAGAGCACAAGACGCTGGAAGTCCTGTTCGTGGTGGGCGGTTTCGGCGGGAATCTGGTCCGCACGGTGGCGCTGATATTCTCCCGCCTGCTGTTCCTGGCCGCCGTCGCCGTCCTGGCTACCAGTCTCTTCTCTTTTCCGATCGCGTGCATCTCCACACTGGTGTTCTATGGGTTTGTCGCCCTGCGCGATTTCATTCTGAACGCCTTCGAATTCATGGACGATCCGGGCGTCGTCGGGACGTTTTTCAAGGGCGTCGGCCTGGTGGTCAAAGTGCTGTACACGATCGTTCCCGACTGGGGGAAATACAACGCCCTGGAGTTGTTCGCCGACGGGCGCAACGTCACCCTGCTGTGGGTCTTCGATGGATTCGGCAAACTGGGTTTGGCCACCCTGGTGATGGTCGGGTTGGCGTGCCTGCTGTTCGAGCGGCGCGAGGTTTCCGAGGTTTCCGTCTGACAGGATCGGGTCATGTCGCGCACGATTCAGTACGATATTCCCCGGCACATTCTGGATCGCGAAGCCGCCAGGCGCTCCGACCGGATCATTCAGTTCGTTTGCGGAGCGCTTGCGGTGCTATGTTTTGTGGCAGCGGCCTGGCTCGTCCCGTCCCTCAACAAGTCCCGCGAGGAACACCAACTGGTCATCAATCCCGACACCATGCAGGGGCTGCCGCCGGACATCAGGCTGCTGACCAAGATGGGGACGTTCCGGGCGTTGGCGATTGATGTGGGGTTCATCCGCCTGGAGCGGCTGAAGAACGAGGGCAAGTATTTCGAGTTGATGCAATTGTCGAGCTGGTTGTGCAAGCTGGCCCCGCGCTATCCGTCAATCTGGTCCTTCGCCTCGTGGAACCAGGCCTACAACATCTCGGTGACCCAGTACTCGCCCGAGGCACGCTGGAAATGGGTGAGCAACGGCATTCACATCCTGCGGGACGAGGGGATTCAGTACAATCCCAAGTCGATCGGGCTCTACAAGGAGCTGGCCTGGACCTATTGGCACAAGGTCGGCGACTTCACCGACGACTGCCACTGGAGCTACAAGGCGGAGTTGGCGGTGGAGATGGAGCGCGTGTTGGGAGCCCCGGTGATCGCGCTGACCGAGGAGGAGGTCATCGACGAGTTCCGCAAGATCGTAGAGGCCCCGCGCGACTTGCCGGCCTTTCTGGCCGAGAGCAACGACGTTGCCGCTTTCGTTAAGAAGCTGCGTGGGGTGGGCCTCGATGCGGACGACACGCTGCTGGATTTCGTGGCCCGATACATGCGGAACGACATTCAGGTCGCCACGCTCCTGAAGATTGACCAGAACGACACCCGGCAGAGGCGGCTACTGGAGCGCGCCAAGCTGCTGGCCGACCCCAAGAACTGCACGGTACGGGATTCGCTGTTGGCCGCCTTGCGCGCCCACGTCCTGCGCACGCGCTATCACATGAACCCGGATTTCATGCTCCGCATAATGCGGGAGTACGGTCCGATCGACTGGCGCATGTCGTACGGCATGAGCCTGTACTGGTCGAGCCTGGGCGACCAGGTGACTAAGGGGCAGATCAGTCTGGATCCGTCCGTGTCGATGAACACCGTGCGACTGATCTTCTTCTCGCTGGACAGCATGGTGCGGCGGGGGCGGCTGGTGTTGGAGCCGAACTTCGACAAGCCCAACGCGTCGTTTCTGCAACTGCTGCCCGACTATCGCTTCATCCGCCATACGCACGAGGCCATGCTCAGGTACGGCAAGGAGCAACTCGACGACCCCGCTCTCAAAGGCTACGACGAGTACCCGATCCTGCCCAACTACCGGGCCGTGCACGTGAACTTCCTGCGCACCTCGCTTCGGCAACTCTGGGTGCTGGGTACGCCCGAGGCCCGCGCCGACGCGAGGGAGTACTACCAGTGGCTGCGAAAGCACGATCGCGAGAGGAACGGCGACCCCAAACTGTTCTACATGCAACCGATCGAAATGGCGGTGATGGATGAGATCTACCAGGGATTGACCAGCTTCAAAAACGCCCAGATGATCATCAACGACTTTTTGATCCGCTCACTGGATCAGTTGGCCATCGGCGATCTCACCGCGGCCCAGGGGTATCTCGGCGTTGCTCAGCAGGGCTGGTATTATTATATGGCCGACAAGTACATGGACAACGTGGACCGGCGCATCATCCCACCGCTGAGGGTGATGCGGCGCAATGTTGCGGTGGAGTATCTGGTGGCGCCGCACAACCCGTTACTCAAGAAGGTGCGCCTGTGGCGCCATCTGGACCTGGAGACCCGTCGGCACTGCTACGACAAGGTTTTGCCCTACATGACCCGGCTTTGCGCCGAGTACGTCCCGCCGCTGGAGCTGAGCGAGGTCTTCCGCGAGCCGCCGGGGATGGCCGAGTTCCGCAAGCAGAGCCCGGCAGAACCCGAATCCGAGGAACCGCAAATCGAACGCGGCGAAAAAGCTCCCACATAGGCGAAAGTGCTGAGTCCAGGGTTTCCGGTCAAGGCGAGAGGCCCGGGACTTTGGACTTGCGACGCGGGACCGGCGCGGTGGCGGCCAGCGCTCGGAACATGCCGGCGGCTTTGGCGAGCGTCTCTTCGTACTCGTCGTCCGGGTCGCTGTCGGCGACGATGGCTCCGCCCGCGTGGATGTGAACCTGCCCCTGGTCGAGGATCATCGTGCGGATAGCGATGTTCATCACCATGCTGCCGTCGAGCCCGAGGTAGCCGATCGAGCCGCAGTAAACCCCGCGCTGCACCGACTCCAACTCGTCGATGATCTGCATGGCCCGAATCTTCGGAGCCCCGGTGATGGACCCGCCCGGGCAGGTCGCGCGCAGCAGGTCAACCGCGCCGCAATCCGCCCGCAACCGCCCGCTGATGGTCGCCACGCGATGAAACACTGTCGGGTGCGTTTCCAGGTCGCCCGCCGACTTCACCCGCACCGAGCCCACTTCGCAGGTGCGGCCGATATCGTTGCGGAGCAGATCGATGATCATGTTCAGTTCGGCGCGGTCCTTTTCGCTGTGGACGAGTTCGCCCCGCCGGATGAGGTCGAGCCGCTCGTCTCCCGTGCGCGGGCGCGTGCCTTTGATCGGCCGCGTGATTACCCGCCCGGCACGCAGGTCGAGAAACAACTCGGGCGAGGAGCTAAGCACGGCGCGGTCATCCCACGTCAGCAGGGCGGCGTAGTCCGCGGGGTTCGCGCGGCGGAGGTCGAGATACAGTTGCAGCGGCGTGGCGTCGGTTTGGGCGACGAAGCGTTGGGTAAGATTGACCTGGTAGATGTCCCCGGCGGCGATGTACTCCTTAGCCACGCGCACGCGGGCGAGGTATTCCTCCCGCGTCCAGTCGGGTTTGGGCGCCGACGTGAGATGTAGCGCCACCCCTTGTGGGTGACGAAAAACGAGGGGGCGCCGCCCGCGACGCCGCCCACAAGGGGCGGCGCTACAGTTTGAATCGACAGCACCTACACCGGTGGGGGACTCACCCACAAGCATATCGCGAAGTCGGTCAAGGCGTTCTTTCGCGCGGGGCCGGTTGACGCCGGATTCCACGGGCCATTCCACGGCGACGAGGTGCCACCGTTCGGCCTGGCGGTCGAGGATGGCGGCCGTGTC
>JAUWNF010000003.1 GCA_030612785.1 Phycisphaerales bacterium | reverse complement strand
CCCCACGCCGCCCGCCGCCCGCGCGCGACGGGCCTGCACCCACACACGCCGAGCCCCCAGCGGGGGGAGATGGCTGAAATGGCCTGACCTTGGACTTTGGACTTTGGACTGCCGACTGACCACTGAGAACTACTATGCCGCGTGAACGGACGTTTATCTATTTCCTGCCGGGGCGCACCGAGAAGCCGTCGGCGCAACAGTTGGCCGAAGCGGGGCTGGACGCAGTGCTGGCCGACGCGTCGTTGGCCTGTACGCCGATCAGCCAGGGCCGCGGGCCGGGCGGCGGACCGGGGGTGCTGATATCTCCGGCCGGCCAGCGCTCGCCGCTCTACAAGCCGGATCGGCAGCAGTGGCAGGACTTCGGCAAGTTCCACCTGGGTTGGTGGACCGACCTGGTGCCCCGGCCCGAGGACCTCGCCCGCGACGAGCCGCTGCCCGGACACCGCGTGAAGCTGGGTGACGGGAATGAATGGCTGGTGCCGTGCGTGAACCTACTACCGGTCGATTTAACCTGGTCGCCGGATGGCGGTTGGGCCGGGCAACGGACGGCGGATACTCACGGGCTGATCGAGATTCAAGAGCAATGGCTGGAGGAGATCACCCGGGCGCTCCGGAGCGAAGAGGAACGCAGAGACGCAGAGAGCGCAGAGCAGGGCGAAATCGAACTGACCGTCGCGGGGGCCGCGGACCAGGCCACGCGGGTGCTGGCCGTGAACTATCACGTCGGACCCGCCGAACTGGCCGGCCTGCACGTGCTGACCTCGCGGACGGTGGGAGACGTGCTGAACCATCTGTGCGACCTGCCCGGCATAAAAAAAAAGACGGGCTCCGGCGGGTCTTCGTCCGGGCCTGGATGAACGGGGCGGCGCCGTGGCATCGCCCGACCGTCGGGGACCTGCACCTGGCGGCGGAGTTGTACGGAGAGGAACGCGAGCTCGAGCAGGTCCGGCTCGAACTACTGGCGGCCGGGGCGGGACTGCGACGCAGGAGGTGAGCCGATGCGTATGAGCGAGATCCGCAAACGCTACGGCGGGGCCACCATGAACGCGAAGGTGTTCGGTCAGATCCTCAAGACCGCCCTTACTGAAGTGGGCAAGTACTGGTGGAGCGAGCTGTTCCCCAAACACTTCGAGCGCGGGGCCCAGCACGAATACCGCTACCAGCCCCGGGCCCGCAGCACGGTGGCGACCAAGCGGCGTCAGGGCGTCGAGCCGCCGGTAGCGCTGGTGACCCGGGCCGGGGCGCTATGCGAGCTGACCACGCGGCCCGCGGTGGTCAAGGTCTTCGGCCAGAAAGTGACGGTACGGTTCATCGTGCCGCCCGGCACCGGCAAGCAGTACCGCGACGAGATGACCCGATTCAGCGAGCGGGACCGCAAGCGGATCGTCGCGAAGCTGGACGAAGTGATTCAGCGAGGGATTGATTCCTATAACGGGCTGACCGTGGAGCGGGTGAGCTGATGGCTACCGAAACCGTCATCATCAAGGCCGACGCCAAAGAGGTGCTGACCGCGGAGCGCAAGATCCAGAAGGAGAAGAAACGCACCGCGCAGGCGGCGCGGAAAGTGGCAACGGACACCCGCAGCACCGGCACCGCGGCCACCGCCGCGGGAACGAAGTTTGGGGGCATGGGCACCAAGATTGCCGGGGCGCTGAGCATCGGGGCCCTGGTCGCGACGGCGAAACAGCAACTGGGACAGGTCTACCAGTTGTGGCGCGAAGAGATGGACCAGACCGCCGAAAAGGCCAAGCAGGTCCACGACGACATCTTGAACCTCACCTTCTTGGGGGAGCACTTCAAGGACCCCAAGCTGCGCGAGTGGCTCCATAAAACTGCCCGCGAACACATAGTGCCGGGCGGGGCGGCGGAAGTGGCGACCGGGTATTACGCGCTGGAATCCGCGACCGCGGAACTGACCGACGAACGCCGTAAAGAACTGTTCGAGCAGATGCTTACGCTCCGGCGCACGATGACTGTGCCGCTCGAGCAGATGGCCCCGCTAATGGCCGATCCGGCCACCACGTTCGCCCAGGAAGGGCTGAGCGCCACCGAGATCGGCAACGTGGTCAAACAAACCATCGAATCCGCCAAGGTTAAGCCGGAGTCCCTGGTCGGAGCGGCGCCGCGCGTGCTGGGCGCCGGGCGCATCGGCCGGATGTCCTATCGGGAAACCATGGCGCTGTTCGCCCGGGCGACGAAAGGCTGGGTGGGTACGCCGGAAGAGGCGGCGACCGCGATGGAGAACCTGATCAACTACACGATGTTCGTGGATCTGCCGGAGGAAGAAAAACAGCGGCTGCGCGAAGGCGGGAAGGCGCCGGCCGCGGAAGAGCAGGAAGGCGCACGGGCCGCATTAGACGCCGCGGGGATCCTGCCGGGAGACGACTTCCTGACGCGGATCCGCAAGCTGGAGGGCGCCGAGGAAGCGGGGCAATTCGGCAAGCAGGCCCAATTCGAGTTGTTCGGCAAACGCGGGATGCGCCTCGGAGCGCCGATGCTGGAACGCGATCTCCAGGTGTTCGACCAGATACTCGGCACCTTCATGGAGAAAACCGGCGGCGACCGCGAGTTGGCCCGCGAACAGTTGCGCGAGCGCCAAGCCATCGATCCCACGTTTCGGGCCACGGAGTCACTGCGCCAAGCCGAACTGCGCCAGGCCGAGCTGCGCGACGCGGCCGCGAAGAAAGCGATGCATGACAAGCGGTTTCTCCAGGAGATCGAAAACGACATCCGCGAAGAGCGCGGCGGGCACCTCGGGGCGTGGGGAACGTTCCAGGTATGGCGGAACCAAGCCGGCTATCGAAGGTGGCGTTTCCTCGCAGATGCGGGCTTGGGGTGGCCCGGTCTGGAGAGCGGCTACACGAAGGAACTGGGGGACTATACGAGTGCCCGCGATCCCGGTCGGCGATTGTATCGGGGCGTTCCGGTCGTCGAGGGCGGCCTACAAGAACCGGCCTACGGCTTGGGTCACATGCTGGACACGCCCGGGGCGCAGGCGGCGCGCATACAGAAGGAGGTTGCGGAGGACGTCAAGAAGTTAGTCAAAGCCGTGGACGAGAACACGACCGAACAGCAGCGTTCCCGCCGTCGTCCCCGGGCGACGGTGCCGCGGGGGGAGGAGGATTGACGTGGCCTCGTTCCTGGGACGCGGCGTCGAGAACGTCAGCGGCGAGCTGGTCGGCCCGCTGCCCGACGTGCTCAGCGATGCCACCGCCGGCGTGTCGGGACGGTTCACCACCATCCTGGGCGAACGCCCGCGACGGCAGGCCGTGACGGTGCAGGAGCTGGCCAACAGCCGGGCCTTGGCGGAGACCGCCCGGGACGCGCTGCTGGCCAAGATCGGGGACATCGGCACGGTGGTGACCAGCGGAGGGGAGACGGTGGACAATGTCGCGGTGCTCGATGCGGTACCGCAAGGGAATCGATTGGCGGCGATCAGTCCGATCGCCACCCCGGTCGGGTATGGCAAGCCCGCCGCGACGCATGAAGTGGTTATCGCATTTTCAGTGGAGGTGAGGTGACATGGCAGACATTACGAATCCAACGGCGGTGGCCTTCTGTAACGAGAAGGTTCGGCGAGTGGCAGACGCGTTGGCCGAGCACTACTTCCGGGCCAAGGAGATCATCGCCGAATGGCTCGCTCGCGGCGGTGCGGACTTCGTCGCCAATGATCCGGCGGCCGAGGTCATCGATGGGGCACAGGAGGATCGTCGGCCGGTTATCGACGGTGCGGATGTGAACAACATCATCAACCGAGAAGTCGAGTTTGTGGCCGACATGGAAGCAGACGACTTCGCGAAATTGAACACGGTGCTTGCGGTGGCGGTGAATTACCGCAAGGCGGCGTAGCACCATGGCCGATCTACCGGCGACATTGTGGGCGACGGCGAGCGGGGCGGGGGCCAAGGACGGTACGTCCCCGGCCGACGCCGCTGTTTCAAACCCGGCCGACGCGGACTCGATTTGGACCATCTTCAACGCCGGCACCTTGGCTGAACCGGTGACGGAGGTCCGCCTGTGCGGCGATTACGTTCCGACCGCGACCGCCGACATCGACAACGCCGGCGACGCCGATCACCGGCTTCTAGTTCGCGGGCGTACGGCGGACGATACCGCAGACGTGCTGATCGACGTGGACGCCGATGGCGGGTATTTTCCGGTCTTCACACTGACGGCGGTCCAGTGCGCCGAGTTCTGGAATATCGCGGCGCACAACACCAGTAAGACCATCACTAGAGACGCGTGGCGAGTTATTCCGGGGAGCGTTGATTATCTGGTCTGGTATCGATGCACCGGCAGCGACGCAAGTAGGGGTTGGAACACAGCGTCGGTGACCGGTTTGCACGGGCTGTGGGTCGAGTGTTGGGCGACTGGAAACGCACAAGGGGGATGGTACAGCGACCTCAGCACCGTGACTACCTGTAGCCGATGTGTTGCCAGAAGCAACACCTCTAGCGGGTTCTTGGGCCTCCGCTGTCTATCCGGTTGCGTTGCGGACGGAAACACGGGACCCGGTGCGACGGATTGCCTAGCAATCATGGGCTCTGTGTTAGCTTACAACGACACCTACGGCGCGCTGAGCACGTCGGCCGGGGTGTACAGCATCTGTGATTCCGTGATCGCGGCGAATGGCGGGTATGGCGTGGGAGCCGCCTCTTACTTCACGAGCCTGCACCGCGTAGCGTTCTGGAACAACACCTCCCAGCCGATCAACGGTTCCAAGTACAGTAGCCACGATCAAATCACCCTGAGCGCCGATCCGTTCGTCGATGCGCTCGGTGGCGACTTCACGCCGAGCAACACGCCTGCGGGCAAGATGATCCGCCGCATTCCGATCCTCTCCGCCGACGGCCTGTTCACCTCGTATGTGGATCTGGGACCGGGGCAACGGCGCCCGCGGCGGGTGATCCCGGTAAGGATGGCACTATGAGTTACCCGAAAGATCAAGCCAGCCCGGTGTTTCTGGTCCGGCTGGTGGACGAATACGGCGATCCGGTTACGGGGGTGACCGCCCCGACGGTCAAGCTGTCCAAAAGCCAGGCGGCCGACACCACCACGGTGACCTGGGTGGAGACCACCGACTTCACCTGGCACGAACTGACCGGCGGCGACAGTCTCAAGGGCTGGTACAAGCTCCGCCAGGTGGACAGCCCCAACGTCGACGCGGTGGACACCGCGGGGGCCTGCGCGCTCAGCGTGTACAAGACGGACTACGACACCGCGGCCGGCGAGTTGGTCTATCAAGTCGAAGATCAGTCGGCGTCGGGCGTGCTGCCCACCGCGATCGCCGACGCGATCTGGGACGAGCTACATGCGGGGCATGAGGATGCGGGCAGCATGGGAGAGACCCTGCTGATCATCAAGGCGGTATTGGCCCATCAGATGGTCCATCATCGCGACGAACTGAACCCCAATCTGGGCGAGCGGCATTACTACGACGCGGCCGCCGAGAACGTGATCCACAAAATGCGGCCGGTGAACTCGGACGATGCGACCGAGACGACGCGCGAGGTGTTGGAACTGTGATTGCGGGGGCGGATAACACGTGCGACCTGTTTGGTGGCTGGGAAGCGCACCGGCGCGGTTACGACATGTTCGGCGGTTGGTTCCCGCCGCTGTGCTGCGGGGTGCGCGACCGGGAAGCGCGGGCCGTGGGGACGGATCGGTTCGAGGTGCGCTGGGAGAGCTGGGCGGGCGACCCGGCGGCAGTCCGGGTGTTCAGTGACGGCGAACTGTTGGCCACCACTAAGCAAAGCAGTTGGGCGGTACACGTTCCCGCAGGGCAGAATGCGGAATACACGATCCTGGATGATCCGCAGGCGGTGCCGCGGGCCAATCCGTCGCGGGCCCGGCTGCAAGTTTACCTCGACGACGAGCGTGTGGACCATCTCGAAGTGGTGGAGGAAAGCGCAGACGGCGATCCGGTGGTGGGCCGCGTGCGCAACGCCGGGCCGGGTTATTACAGCCACACCACTCGACAACTGGAGGACGGAGACACCCATGAGTTCAGTGTCCGGGCCCGGCGACTCGACGCGGACGATGCGGGGAATACCAAGCTGGCGCGGTCGTTCCCGATCCATCGCTCGCCGGACATGCCGTTCGCGGACCTGAGCTACGTCGGGGCCGGGAAGTTTTACTTTTTGGTGACCGGCTGATGGCGGACGAAAACACCCAAGCCGATGCCCTGCGCTGGTTCCTTACCGGAGCGAGTTCCGATGGGGGAGCCCAAACCGATCCACTAGCGGCACTGGGCAAGTATCGGTCATCGACGGAGGTGGCCGGGCTCGATTACGTGGTGGGCAGCTCACCCGTCCCGAACCTGGTGGTGAACTATGTAGGTCACCATAACGGCCCCGGCGCCGCGACCATCACGGCGACCGGCGCCGATGCGGTGGCCTGGACCAGTCCGCAAAGCGCCCAGGGCACGCCCGTCACTATCGCCAACGGGGAAACCAAGGTGCTGTACGCCGACGGCGCGCCGGGCGAATACGTCCGCGTCACCCGCAACAGCGCCGTCGCCCTGGCCGGGCTCACCACCTTGACGCTGCTGCACCGCTTCAACGCCGCGGTCGGCCAGCGGGACTGGAACCTGAATGAAGTACCGGGAGGCGGGTTGGTGCGCGCCGTGTGCTTGTGCGCCAAGAACGTATCGACCGGCGAGGTCCGCGACGTGAAGGTGTGGTTGGCCGCCATCGGCACGGTGGTGGAGGTGGAGAGTGCATACGGTACCGGGGCGGTGAGTATCGGCGTGCAGAGCGGCACACTGCACGACTGGGACGACGCCGGGTTCGTCAAGAATACGGTGACCGGGGAAGTGATGATGTACACGACGCGCGGGGTGGACACCCTCGAGGTCCCGGCGGCGGGGCGCGACGTCTACGACGAAACCGGGGGCGGGGCCGGCGTCGGGGTGGCCGGATCGCCCAGCGACGAACTGGTCCCGATCAGCGGTCACCGCATCGGCAAGGAGGCGCCGTCGTCCCAACCCACCGGCTCGTTCGCCGACAACACCGCCGATGACGGGAAGCAACTACCCGGGGCGGTCTCGTTCAAAACGCCGACCGCCGCGGATGACGCCGACGTCCTCGAGGTCGGGGACCTGGCCGCCGGGGAGATTGCCGGGATCTGGCTGGCGAAGTTCGTCAGTCCGGACCAGGAGCCGGTGGAATCGCACTACCGATATGGGATCGCGTATGAATTCGAGGCGGCGTGATGATTGATTCGGCCATTATCGAGAGTTTGCGCGGGGCGGAGGTGTTGGCGATCGGACTCTGCGTGGATCGAAAAGAGCTGTCCAGCCCGGGCTACTCGCGCGTCCTGGTTCACCGGCACAACGGGGCGTGGAGCCCGGAAACGGCGGTGTTTTCCCCCGCGTTTGACGAGGCCTGGGACGGCGTCAACGGCGTGGTGGTCGAGGGCAACGGTGCCCCCCCCATTCACGTACCGATGCTCGCCCGGGCGATTCAGCCACCCAGCGGGACCCCGGGTAAGGCCGCCACGGGAGCGGGGTTGGCGTTGTTGGTAGCGTATCGCGTCACGCCCGGCGCGGTGCTGCACGTTCGAGTTAGTGAGTTTCTGGAGAGGATCAAGACCGATGGCGACCTTATTGACTGAGGACGGGCTGCAATGGTTGATCGGGGGGGTGTTCGATAACGACCCCGCCACCTGGCCGCCGGCCAGCCTCGAACTGAAACTGATCGAAACCGAGACCATCGCCAAGACCGACGGCGACGGCGACGTGACCTACCTGGGCGAGACCAACGGGTACGCCCACGAAACGAGGACGTTGGGGACCGAGACCACGATCGCCACGTTCCAGACCGATGACAAAAAGTGCACGTTTGATCAGGTGGTATTTACTGCCACGGGGGCGTGGGACACCGTGTACCACCTCGGGCTGGTCGACGAGACGCCCACGCCGGACGTGCTGATTTGCGTCTGGGCGCTGCCCGCCGCATTCACCGGCGCCGCGGGGGCGTCGATCACGGTCACGCCGGTGGTCACTTTTGCGTCGAGCTAAACGTCATGGCGGTGGTCATCAGCGACGATTTCAATCGGGCGGACTCCACGGACCTGGGTGCGGACTGGACCGAGCGCGTCGAGCAAGGCACCGGTCTGGAAATCCTCGATCAAACTCTGGCCGCCGGGGGAAGTGCGCCCTCGGAGTCGGGCGTGCACAGTGCCATCGTGGTGCACAACACTCCGCTTGATTCACCCGACATGGTCGTGACCTTCAAAGCACAATGCCCCACGGGGGGCGGCCCCTACAAGGTCATTTGGGTGCACTTGCGCTATCCAACTCCGGATGACGCGGCGAGTGCATGTTATTATGTGCGGGTAGCCGGAGGGATCGGGGATATCGCCGTCATGCGAGCGCTCGGCGCTGGCGATCTGACGCACATCGGAACTTGGGCGGTCTCGGATGATCTGCCCACCGCATGGCAAGAGTATGAGATCCACGTCTGGAACGAAGCGGAGGCCGTTGTTTTTCAGCTCTGGATCAATGGGGAGGATTGCGGACAACTTCGCGACGAGACCGCTCAACGGATCGTAACCGGGTCCTATGTTGGTTTGCAGATCTACGCGTGTCGCAATTTCCCCGTTCAACTGGACGACTTTCAAACCCGGGTGCGCGGTGCCCACCTGCTCACTAACGCGGTGGACTGCGGTGCCCACCTGCTGAATGTGCAGTGCACCGTGGCGGACGACTTCAATCGGGCGAACAATGCCAACCTGGGCTCGCTCTGGCAGACCACCGTCGCTTATGGCACGTTCGGAATCCTCAGTAACCGTCTGGAAGCGTCGCTGACCGTCTTGGCGTATGCGATCTGCAAGGTCGAGCCGTATCCCGGGAATGTGACGACCAGCGCCGAGGTGGTCTACGGTCTGGCCGCGCCGTCAAGCACCAGCCGATTCGAACTGCGGTTTCGGATGCCGGGCACGACCTACGACAGTGGGCCGTTCTACGCCTTGGTCTTCGAGCAGACCGGGGGTGGGAGTAAGGCATCGGCGGGCTTGAGCCTGTGGCGGTTTCTCGCCGACGGGGACATCGATAACGCCACCGAACTGTGGTACGACAACACCTATTACCTGACGAACGTGACCCGCACGCTGCAGGTAAAGGTCTTCGATCGATCCGACCGGGTGCGTATCGAAATCTGGGTGGATGGTGCGTATTTCGCCGCCCATGAAGACACCGCGTCTACGCGCATCGAGGCGGGCAGCGGGAATTATGTCGGCCTGGTGCTGAAAAGCGTGGACCCCGCCCCGGGCAATCTGGACAACGACCTGCGGGTAGACAACTTCGCGATCGGCCCCGCGGGTCATATCTATACGGACGCCATCGTGACTGCCCACGCATTCTGCGAGCCGTTCCTGGCGGCGGTCGACCTGAACGTCGGACCGCTCCGGGCAGACGCGGTGTGTGCGCCGGTTACGCTGGTCGCCGGCGTGAACTATTGGGCCCACGGTCCGCGGATTCAGGCAGGTTTGTGGGGCAAGGCCCGCATCACAGACACGATCAGCGGCACAATCGTAGGCCGGGCGCGCTTGCTGGATCCCAACTTGGAGGCGATTTTAGTATGGCGCGGGGTGAACCGGTGGCCGGACACCTCGGAGGATCCGCTGCAGACCATAAATGCGGGGGTGGGGACCGAATATACCACGCCGCTGACGGTGATGCCGGAACCCCCCACGCTGTTTTATTTCGTACTGCAGCGCCGGAACGCCCTGGGTTTACGTTCGGCGTTCCAGCGCATCGGGCCGCTGGTGGTCGGCGCCGACGGCTACTTGGGCCCGCAACCGTCACCGCTGAGCGCCATCGGCTTACTGCAAGCCGAGGGTGCTATCTACGTCTGCGCCGAGTACCGGCCATTGGCCGACGGAGATCATGCCGCGACCCAAGCCTTCTTCTGGTACACCTATGCCCAAGGCAGCGAGCCGGCAGACCCCTGGGAATTGGTATACGACGGCACGGCCGTCCTGACGCTGCAAAACGTAGACGGTATCGTCGCGATCCGTAAAGTCCTCGACGTCGGGGCGGTGTCTGCCGGATTACAGATCAAGGTGTGTGGCTACACGCGTTACTTGTCGTCGCTGGTCCAGGACGCCTGGGTAGACAGCGAGGTGTCCCCGGTTGCGGCACTGACCGCGATTGCACCTGCGCCCGTGGATCTCGACGGAGTGGACCTATCTATCGCGGCGGCCTTTGGCCAAGGGGTACCGGGCTGATGGGACAGGTATGCAACAAGTCGCCGGCGAGCACCGCGACTCGCACAGATCGGGCCACCTCCACGGCCGTGTACGTCAAGCGGTTTTGGGGCGATCATTGGCAGTTGGCCAGGCGCTTGACGCCCCCCAGTCAGGCCGACCTACGGCGCAGGAGCCAAGACGCGGGCGCCGCCCAAGGCGAGGTGCCGTTGATCAATGCGACGCTCCGGGCGCGCTCGTGCGAGTGGGTGGCCTGGCCGACGATCGGGACCGCCACGTTCAAATATCATTTCGCAGAAAAGGCCCGCCCGGAAGATTTCGACCTCGCCGGGGTCGACCCCGAAGTGCCGTCGACACGTTCGGAAATCATCCGCCCGATCGACCTGGTCGGCTGGTTCGGGGCGATTGCCGAACTGGTCGACGGCTCGCGGGCGCCCTACACGAACGGTCGGCTGCACACCAATCCCAGCGGCGAGTCTGAGCAGATCGTGTGGGTCGGCACCTTCACGGAGCACCTGTTTGGAGTCACCGCCAAGAACGCTCAGGCCCAAGCTCAAAAGGCCGACGCCACCGGGGAGATCACCGTCGTGGCCCACGACCTGCGGTACTTGCTGACGAGGGCGTTTGTCACCGGGGCATGGTACGAGCAGTTGGTGGGTGGTTCGACGTATGCCGTCGAGGCGGATCGGATGCCGCCGTTGAATCGGGTGTACCGGAGCAACCGGGCAGGCGCCGGCAACCGTTCCGAAGATCGCGACGCGTTCAGCAGGACGTACCTTTTCGGGCGCGGCGAGCGCTGGAGCGTGTACGACTTCCTGGAGTACGCCCTCTACCACCATCGGCTCGACGCGGCCCTGACCGGGGAAATCCTGGAGGCGGCCGGTCGTGACGCGGCATTTCGGGTAAGCCCCG
Organism: Phycisphaerales bacterium; assembly: GCA_030612785.1. GTDB lineage: Bacteria > Planctomycetota > Phycisphaerae > UBA1845 > UBA1845 > JAAEQG01. The sequence goes on along the minus strand of JAUWNF010000003.1, from coordinate 12,007 downwards.
CGTTTAAGCTTGGCGGACCCGCGGCGGAGGATCTCCGATACCTGGAGGCCGCCGGGAATTTCGAGGGGCGGAGCCTGTTCAGCGTCGTCGATGCCTTGGTGCCGCGTAACAAGGGGTTCGGTATCGTGCCGGTCACGGACGGGGCGCCGGACAGCCCGGTCGAACTGCGCATCTTCAGCCATCTCGATCAGACCGTCACCGGGCCGGCCGGTGAACAGTTGACCGGGAACCCGAGCCGGATCGAGATCCAACTGGACGAGAACGAGACGCTCGATGAGGTATTGGTCCGTGAATCGGCCCTGGCCCAGTACGATGCGATCAAGGTGCTGGGCGCCCCCATGACGGTTACGGCGACGTTCGCATACGTAGATGACAGTGCCGCGGCCGGATGGACCGAGGTGCTGGCGACCGACTACTTGATCGCGACGGATGGGGAAGGGGACGACGATCCGGACCGCGAACTAGCCGAGGCGGACGACGAGTATCGCAAAGCGGACCGCTTCGGTGGAGTGTTCGCCGACTTCGTGGTGCCGGATGCTTGGTATGCCGATCCTCAGAACGGCAACGGTCGGCTCGGCGAGGAAACCAAGACCTTACGCCCGTTCCTCCCCCGCCTCAGTGACTACGGGGGTTTACAATATGCCGCGGACTTCAAGACGGTGGTCGCCCGGGCGATCGCCGACCCGCGATATCGGTTCCAGCGCGAGACCCGGTTGATTGGGGGGATCGATTACGGCACGCATGAGCTGCTCGACAGCTCCCCCGAGGACGTGGGACAGAACTACGTACCGCTGTTTGCGTGGATCGGCGCTATAAAAACCGGGACCTTTCTCTATTACCCAGTCACCTTGATCCCGCCCACGCTCACCGGCGATGACGCCGCGGTCGGCGCCGACGTGCAGGTGTTGGACGCCGCTTTCGGGATCCGAGTGCGGTTCCGGCAAGCCCCGCCCCACATCGTCGCCGCTGGTGAAATCGCGGACTTCAATGAGGGAGGCGGCGATCCGTTCTCTACGCAAAAGGAGTGTTACGCCCTCGGCCCGCTGCGCTGGCAGCGAATCGGCTGGACCGGAACGGTCGAAACCGAGGCGCGACTCCGAGTGATCCGGCGAATCTCGCCGCCCCACAAGCTCAGCCTGGAGCGGATCAAGCCGATCTATGTGCCCCACGCGCGGTTCGACTACTGCGTACCGGGTACGGTGGTCCATGTCGAGCTTGGCCACCTGAGTCACATCCAGGTCCATAACGCGGTGCTGCGCGATGATTCCGCATTGCTGTGCTGGATCGCCACGCTGGCCGCAAGTTACTACGGCCGCCCCCGGGCCTCGGTGACGCTGCGACGCCGCGACGTTACCCAACGCCCCGAGGTGGGCACCATGATCACCACGGTCAGTAGCGTACACCGATCCCAGCAGGTCAACGCGGTAGTGACCAGCGTGCAGGCCACCTACGACCCGGCGGGGCAGATGGGTGTCGCGATTCAGACCAGTTCGGATGAGTTGGATTTTGTGTAAAGAATTGGAACGCAGAGACGCAGAGAGCGCAGAGGGGGAGAAGAAGGCAACGAGGCAAGGATGAGTGCCACCATACGAGAACTTCGCCAAGACATCGAAGCGCTGCAGGAGGAACTGCGCGGCCTACGGTCCCGCTCCAGTCAGGCGACCGGCGGTGGCGGCGGCGGTACGCGGTTCATGTTCGTGACCGGCACAGCGGAGGATGTGCTCTCGGCCAAGATTGCCAAGCCGAGCGATCCGGACGACCAGACCGCGTATCCCTGGGACGTCGTCGGTGATGCGGTGGAGGTCCTGCCCTGGCCTCACCGGGCGGTCAGCGACTACGACAAGGTGGTGATCGCCGACGAGGATAACCCGGTGGCGGCGGAGATCCCGCTGCTGGCCATGATGGTCCGGGGCAAGTGGCGGCTGGCACCGGCGGGCATTCTCCCGCGGGTCGATGAGCCCGACCCCGACGACGTGTGGGGCGGTTGCTGATGGGACTTGGCACCTATCTCACTTGTCAGCCGTTCATTGCGACATCCGATCTGGGTCTCGGCCTCACGCCCGGCGGAATCTACTTTCGTTCCGATCAGAAACTTGGCGACCCGCTTGATCCTGCTGCCGGCTGTAAACACGTGATTGGCATTCCGCACCGACGCACCGCGGACGGAAAGCTCGAGCTGCAAATCTGTGGTGGAGCACCGTTTGGAAACAAGTTCTTGCTTGGCCAGCCAAGTACGCGCCCGGATCAATTCGTCGCGGAGGTCGGACTCTGCAACATCGATCCGCTCAAGGTCACCTTGACTGCTGGCGGAAACAACAGTTTTCGCGTGTCACAATATGAAGAGTGTCCCCTCGTGATGAGCTGTGCTTGCTTTGCCGGGGCTTATGATCTCCCCGCCTTGGAGTTGGTGCCTTGTAGCTGGTGGGCGGTCACTCCGGAGGGAGGGGTCGCAGGGGAGTCCGCGCTAGACATGCCGACCAACTGTTTGAGAATACGCCAGCTGCCCGGCTCGCTGAATTATGAATGTACGCGAGCCTGGCGTCACTTCTGGGTAAGCGTTGGTTACTGGCACGGAGCGTGGCGGTTCAGCTACGAGCACGCAGAGGTGTCGCAGCAAATCATCAGCATGGCATGGAGTGGAAGCTTTCTGTATCACAGGCCCTCAACGCTGCCTATATGTCGTTGCCGGTTTTGCGGCACGAACATGCCCACCATTGAGCGGTGTTGGCCTTGGGGGTGCGTAGAAATGAACGGCTGGCTGGATGCTACCCTTTGGATCGTCGAACCGTGGGAATACTACTCTCCTGCCGGGCAGTATGTTCCGCCACGCTTCGAGCTCGGCCGCCAATACGCCGCGCGCATGTTGGTTGATGGTCGCGATGGCTACTACGGTAACTATACGCGAGTGACGAACGATTCTTGGAAGGTGAGTTTCTCGGCATGACGCTCCGGGAGGAGGTGTGACGTGACCAATCCATTGAACGGGGTGGGCCGGCCGCTGGCGTGGGGTGCGATCGTCGCCGCCTGCCTGGGCGCGATCGCCGGGGCCAACGTGTGGGGACGGTACGCGGCCCGTTTGGATAGTTGCGAGCGAACCTTGGTGCACCACGCCGGCGACCTCAAAGAGATCCGCGTGGTCCGCATCATCGTGGAGCGGCTCGCGGCGGAACGGGGCATCTCGACGGAGGTCAACTTCGGTGATTGAGATAACCGTCCAAGGTCCAAGGTCCAAGGTCCAAGGTCCAAAGTCACTTTTGCCTCTTGCCTTCCTCCACTCCCTTACGGTCGCGGTTCGGTTCCTCCCTCTTGCCTCTTGCCTCTTGCCTTTTGCCTTCTTCTTGGGCTGTGCGGCCCAGACCCGGGTGGGCCTGGAGTCCGTGACCGGCGAGCTGGCCACGGTGAAGGCACTCGTGGAAGATGTCCATGCCGCGGTTTGGGATTCGAGCAAGCACCAAAAGGCGGGCGGCAACATCAACGAGAACGAGCCGGTGCCCGGCTGGATCCTGGCAGTAGGATACGCGAGCGTGCCAGTCTCGCTGTTGATTTACGCCCTGGCCCACAGATTCAAGGTTTTCCGCTGGTTCAAGTACGGCAAAGAAGCCCGCTGAGCGATTTGCGGGTGTCAGAGGGTGTTCGGGCTCGGGAAACGTCAGGAAGGGGTGTTTCTGCGATCCAGAAACGCATCAAGAGGCGCTTGGGGCGGCGCAACCGGGCGTGCGGCCATCCACTCGCCAGTGTTTGACGGTGTGCTCCAGGGAGCGAACGGTCTCCGCAATCCAGATGGTGCAGCCGAACATCACCAACCCTATACCAACGCCCGCCCCGGCGACCGATCCTGAGAAGCCGGCCACGATCAGCCCGATTAAGAAAAAGAGAGCGAACACCACAGCAGCGCCACCGCCGTAGAACAGTCCTGGGGCTGTGCGTCCCGATGACCAATGGCCATCCACACGCGCGACTTTTTCGCCCCAGGCCCGCTCGCGAAGTGCCTCTTCCCGTTGGCGCTCCTCGGCTGAGTGCCGAGCCGAATCCGCCATTTGCTGGGCCACCGTTCGTTTGGGCTCGGGTTTCGGCAGCACGGCCGCTGGGATGAATTGGGCGGTGCACGCCGCGCAGGTGATCGGATCATCGAGCTGGGCCATGTAGAGGTCCATCGCTTCTCCGCACTTCGGGCAGACGATCGATAAGGTCTCATTCATCGGACTACCTCCTGCTTTTTGCCTCCGGAACCACGGAATCGTACAGTTTACGTGGGGTCGACGCCATGAATACCGAACTTCCATCGACAGATCGGGCCGACTTCAACCTGTCGATCGAGGAGCTGCGCCTCGTCGCTTTGTTTCGGTCGCTGCGTCCGGAGCATCAGCCGGGAGTCCTGCAAGGTATTGCCGCAGTGCTTCACGAAGAATCTCTTCGAGGCGGTCGTCAGGTATTCGTCCCCGGAACAACTCGTCCAGACTCAGACCCATGGTTTCGGCAATCCGGATGGCGTCGCTGATCGAGGGTTGCCCACGGTCAGCCTTTTTACGCATCCAGTTCTGGATTCGGTCGCGAGGAATACCTGATTCCGCTGCCACGCGGGTCCAACTCCAGCCATTAGCCTTTGCCGCTTTGCGGAATACGTCTCGCCAGTACATCGCCTAAGCCTCTGTGAATAAGCAGATTACGCTGCCGGCCATTCCACCACAAGAAAATGGTTTTTTTCTGTTGACAATGTGGCATTTGCGCAGTACAGTATGGCAGATGCGCCAGATCGAGGAGCCCATGGAACCTGTCATAGGACGCACAACGGTGACTGTGCCGACCGCGGTGGTCGATCATCTCCGACCCTACGCCATGCGTGATGGGCACGGGAAGGGAGCGGCCTCAGTCATCCGCTGGGCGGTGATCGAACTGGCGAAAAGGGTCACGGCCGAGCAGGTCGACAACGGAACATCGGTGTCAGCCCACAACGGTTCGGTCCAGAGCGTAGCGCAGGCGTCGCGGAGTGACCACCACTAGGAGTGTGCCCCACAAGTTCGTGGTTAATCAAACTCGGAGAGGCGAAAAAAAACTTCGGTTATTAACGACCATGATTTTCAGCCCATGAACGGCCCTGGGAGGGCGCGAGCGAGTGGGAGGCGCGGGCGTGACGAGGTTTGATGGCACCGGTCGAACAACGCAGGGTAGCGCTGAGCTGCCGACAGTTGGCGGCGATCCTGGGTATCGCCGAGACCAAGGTTACCCAGGCCGCCGACCCCGCGTTCGACAAGGTCGCCGTGGTGATGATGAAAAACGCGCCCGCCGCCATGACCATCCTGGCCGACCGCATGGTCAACCCCACCGCCGGAATGCGCGTCATCCTCAAACGCCGACGGGCGCTGCTGGCCCGCCGGGCCGAGCTCCGCACAGCTTTCGAGCTGGCCGGCAGCGCGGCCTGAACCGCTCAACCGATTGCTACCTTCCACTGACCCGGCCGCTTCAACCGCTCGTTCCCAGGAGCGGCCGGTTCTTTGTGAATCCCGCCGGCATCCGTCCGGCGATCTCATCTACGAAAGGAGATTGTGATGGTGTTTTGTGACCTGTTCTTGAGGCTCTGGGACTTGTTCAGCACGTCCATCGACCAGATCCCGGCGTAGACCGGGACGGCGAGGCACGGTGCCGGCGGGAGGTCAATCAGGCGGCACAGTGTCCCGCTCCCCGGGAGCGATCCCGGGGTCGCCAGTTCGGAGGAAGATTATGATTCAGACCATCGATCCCGACGTCCCTACCAAGCACGACATCACCGAGCGTGCATCCGCCCGCCTCGCCAAGCTCGCGGCCCTATCTGCTCGGATCGAATCCGGAGAATACGACGAGGACCATGGGGAGAAGTTGGAGGTGTCTTTCCACCTGGCGCGCCGCGCAGAGCGTGGACGGCCGGCGCCGCCGGCGAGAAGGGCGGCGTCACGATGATTACCAAGTGTCACATAGGCGCCCCGGGTCCCCCCCTCCGGCCCGAACGTACGCCCGGGGCGTCTCCTTTATCAGCCGCTCGTCCACGCGGGATGTCGCCGCCGTACCTCCGGGGCGGCTGCGGGCGGCGCGTAGGCGAGATGCTCAACGATGCGTGCGTGGTGCTGATGCTCTGCCTGGCGGGTGTCGTCCTGGCCGTCGGGCTGATTGGGAAAGCAATCGTGAAGTGACAACCTACGTCGGCGGGCGGCGACGAGTGGACCAGCGACACACCGCCCAAACCTATGCCGCGCCAGGTGGCGGGGTGGAGCAGTTGGTTAGCTCGGTGGGAAGCGACGCCCACAGGCGGTGGTTCGATTCCATCCCCCGCTAATGCTTGAAGAGTTGTTGTGGCTTCTTTCCCCTCCGAGCGGTGCCGGGGGCAAACGAGAGTGGGTTCTCGGCATCGCTTATGCGGTCCTGGCGCGGCGATCGGGGCTTTGCGCTTTTCCCCCCGACCCTCGTAGGGACAGGGGCGGTTCGATTCCGCCCCGCCGCAGTAAACGTTTGATGACCTGACTGTTGATCGCGATGGAGGCCCTAATAATGGCGGTGCGGATAGTGATCGAAGCAGTCGTGGAATCATGGCCTGATGACGCCCGGAGCAGAGGACTTGGAGATGTGGAAAGACTGGTGCCGGACGTATCTTTGCCGATGGCGGACAAGTGGGAAAGCCTGCAGGCCTTGGTGGAGAGGGAGCTGTCGGCTATCTCAGACAAGATCAAAAAGTCGCTGACCAGTGATTGAGCGCAATGGCGGAACCAGCTTACCGACTCGATCCGCGCGGCTCGCAACCGCTGGTACACAACGCTGAGGGGGAGCATGTATGAGTTGGCGTTATTTGCCGGCGCTGGTGGCGGACTTCTCGGAAGCCGATTGCTCGGCTGGCGAACCGTCTGCGCCGTCGAAATCGACCCCTACTGTCAAGCGGTCATCTTCGCGCGCCAAGCGGACGGCTGCCTCGATCCTTTCTCGATCTGGGATAACGCTAGAACTTTCGACGGACGCCCGTGGCGTGGAATTGTGGATGTCGTCTCTGCGGGCTTCCCGTGCCAGCCTTTCAGCGCCGCCGGAAAGCGAACGGGAGCCGACGACGAACGGAACATGTGGCCCGACACCATCAGGATCATTCGCGAAGTGGGACCGCGATACTGCCTGCTGGAAAACGTATCAGCTCTCCTTGTTCACGGGTACTTTGGAACCATTCTCGGAGACCTGGCCGAGAGCGGGTATCGCGCGCGGTGGGACTGTATCCCGGCGTCGTCCGTTGGCGCCCCTCACCGGCGAGACCGGCTGTGGATTGTGGCCGACACCGAATGTTCCGAATCGCGGACCGGAGACGCGCGAGTCGAAGGCCAAGAGGAGAAGCGGCGACGCGTACCTGCAAACTGCTGTGAAGATGTTTCCGACGCCGACGGTGGGCGACTCAAGGAATGCGCGGAACTCGACGGCGACTCGGTATCGCATCCCGCCTACAGGGGTCCATGTAGGCGACACGTTGACGGATCATGTAACGAAGTTTCCGACGCCGATGGCCCGCGACTGGAAATCGAGCAACGCCAGCCCGGAGACGATGAGCAAAAACGCACGGCCGCTGAACGAAACGGTTACGGGCGGCAAGAGTGGCCAACTGAACCCGACGTGGGTCGAGTGGTTGATGGATTGGCCTTTAGAGTGGACCGCCTTAAAGCCCTTGGCAACGGGCAGGTTCCGCGAGTGGTTGCAGCAGCATGGGGACTGCTCGGCCCGGAGCGATGAGGATGACGACAGCGGCATGTCATAGCGGCGCCCATGCGCTTCCGCTCGCGACCGACGCGAATCGGAATCGCCTGCCCGCCTGGATCCGAGAGGACTTCGGCCGAACGCGAGCGACGTACCGGTATACCCTCCAAGCGATGGCCGACGCGGGGGTGCCGGACGCGGAAGGATCGATCTTGTGGATTCCGGGCGGGGGGGCCCTCCGCGACACCGTGGGTTGCTCGAATGCTACCCTGTTTCGGCACATCGCTAAGCTTGAAGCTGCAGGATACCTAGTTTGCCTCGGCACCGACGTGACCGTCGGCGGGTTCAACAGGGGAAACGTGTACGGGATTCCCGGCCAGGCGGGCGCCCTCGACCACCGTGCCCGCCGGCGAGCGATGCGGATCATGGTCGCGGCCGGCGAACTGGCCGATGGTCGCCCGCGCTATCGACCGCAGACGATCGAGCCGGGGGAGCAGATGGAGCTGCCCCTGACAAATCACACCCCGTCTCAACATGAGACGGCCCCCGTCTCAAAACGAGACGGCCCCCGTCTCAATATGAGACGGCCCCCGTCTCAATATGAGACGGCCCCAATAGAGGATGGGCTGGCGAAACAAGGTTCTGGTCTGGTCTGGTCTGGTAAAAAACCAGACTGGTGTTTTTCAAACGGGGGGGAGGAAAAAAAAGCCGAGACCGCGGCGCTACCGCAAATCAACCGGGCAGCCGACCTCCGCAACGACGGCAAGACGCTCGAGCTGTGCCGCGAGGCGGCCCGGCGCGGGCTGGTCGCGGATAGCGAGGCGGGGCGGCTTCGATTCTTCGCGGCGATCGAGCACGCTTTTTGGCTGGTCGCCCGCGACGGCAAGGGCAAGCCCGAAAGCGTGTTGGGCCACATCGTGAACCGCGGCGAGTGGAGGGTCCTGACCCAGCACGATGAGGACGCGGCGTATGAGCGGCTCAAGCGGCTCCTGCATGGCTCCGAGTTGCCCCGCGCCCCTCCAACCCCGCCGCGATCCCGGCGCCCGTTCTCCGCCGACGCGGAGGTGGTGGCGGCCGCGCGGCGCGCGGCGATCGACTGCGGGCACCGCGGTGATGTATTTGAGGCATTTAATGCCGCGCGCCCGGACTGGACGCGCGAGCGAGCGGGAAACGAGTGTTTAGCGGCAAAGGATCCTGAAGATGAAGAACACAATCGAGTCGTTAGCTGACCTGGAAAAACTGGAACGCGGCCTGGTGCGGGGGATGTTCATGCGCGAGCTGGGACACGTCATGGACGATCTGCGCTCTCGGGCCGGGATCAAGAAGCCCCGGACGCTGAAGGTCGAACTGACGTTGGTGCCGACCATCGACGAGAGCGGCGCGCTCGGCGGCGTGGTAATCGAAGTGAGCATTAGCACAAAAGTGCCGACTTCGCGGACCCGGCCTTACCACACCGCGCCTGTCGGGAACGGATTGTGCTTTGATGACCTCTCGCCGGATGATGCGAATCAGCGGACCTTCGAGGGGGTTGGGTAGACCGAATCAACTATGGAGAATAGATCATGTTATCTGCTGAGGCAGTTCAGAAACTGGTGAAGCTCGGCGAGAGGCTTTCAGGGGAAGCGCTACTACATAGCCCCCGCGAGCCCGCGCACGTCTATTGGCTTCGGAAATCCCCCGGCGGCGATTACGAACGCTGTCTCGCTGACCCGCCGCCGCGGCACTATGAGGCGTTTACGCTCGAGGCGCTGTGTGAACTCGTGAAGCGATACGAATCATCGGAAACCACGCTGGTCCTGGTGGGGAACGGCCAAGCGACCGCCGTGTTGCGTGAAGATGCTGACCGCCGCGAACTCGTCCGCCTCCAGCTGCCGCTGTCCGAACAGTTGGAGGCCTTGGAGGCGAAGAAGGGGAACCCGATGAGCCAACGCGAGTTCATCAACTTTCTGCACATCGACATGCACGGAACGATCGTGCCCGGCGTAGTCGCGCTGTTTCGGTCGCTCAAGTTTGCGAAGAGCGACGGCGGGGACAGGCAACTCCAGGTCGGCAACGAAGCGGTGGCCCGAGAGATCAAAATGAGCGTGGTCACCGGCGGTGCCTCGTTGCCGGAGAACGCCGACTTTGATGTGCTCGTGTACCGGGACCATCCCGACACGAAGGTGATGGTGCGCTGTGCCCTGCTCTACAATCTCGAGGAGGGGACGTTCATCGTCAAGCCGCTCGCCGGCGAGATTGAAGATGCTAAGCGGTTCGCGGACAAGGTCGTGATCGATTACCTCGACAGCCACCTGGAGTGCCAGGTTGCGGCAGGGCGGGCGTGAACATGCCATCAAAAACCGAGCAAGTGACCAAGAGCATATCCATGGTCGCGGTCAAGGACCTGGTGCCCCATCCCAAGAACCCGCGGACGGCCCCCAGCAAAGCGCACGCGGCGGAGCTGCTCAGGTCTATCCAGGCCAAGGGTATCCGGGTGCCGCTGATCGTATGCCGTCACCCGACCCTAAAAGACCGGTTCGAGGTGCTGGCCGGCCACCGCCGCTTGGCGGCGGCCAAGGCCGCGAAGCTGAAGACCGTGCCGATCATCGTCGAGGTCCTCGACGACAAAGAGGCCCTCGAATTCATGGTCGCCGAGAACGTCGAGCGCGAGGACCTGCATCCGCTGGAGAAGGCGGCCGGGTACCAAGCGTTGTTGGACACCGGTTGGGACCTGGACTCGATCGCGTCGCGGTTCGGCAAAACGCCGGCGCTCATCGCGCGACGCATACAACTGATGCGGCTGATCGCCTTGTCGCTGCACTACACCACGCAACGTGAAAAGCGCAAAAAAGGCTGCAGAATATTCCATTTATGAGGCGCGCAGATTATTCCTGTTAGTGTGAAAGTCCTTACGGCACAAGAGGTTGCGGAGCGGCTCGGCGTTGCTGTACGGACCGTGCACCGCTACCGGCAAGCCGGGCTCCTCAACGCTATCCGGCTCGGCGGGACCGGCCCTTACCGGTTTTATGCCGATTCGGTCGAGCGGTTCCTCGGCGGCTCGACTTCGCGGGAGCCGAGCGCGGCCGACCTTCGGCGGCGAGACCAAGCGGCACGAGCGCGCCTAGGGTTTGAACCTCTTTGAGAGCACGCTGCCGGCTGATTTTCGCATACACCTTGGTCTCTGAGGAACCAGGCTGATGCCCCAAGGCCTCTCCCACGGCATCAAGTGATAGGCCCGAATCCACCGCCGCTTGTGCCCACGAGTGTCGGAGGCAGTAGGGCCCCGGGATGTGGTAGCCGGCTCTCTGGGCGGCGCGTTTGAGGATCGAGCGTAGCCCGGAAGGCTTGTAGGGCTGCCCGTTTCGGTTCAAGAACACGTATCCGGACGTGGTGGGTTGATCCCTGACGAGACGGAGCGCTTCTCGGGTCAGGTAGAGTAACCGCGGTTCTCCGACCCGCTCGTAGGTTTTGCCCCGATGCAGCTCGCAGAAGCTTCCCTTGATCTCCTCATATCGTAACAGGCAAGCCTCACCCGGCCGGCATCCCACCAAGGCCTGGAACATTAGGACCTGTTTGGCGCGGTACGGCAACTTGGCCATGATCCCCGCGAGCTTGTCTGGTTTGATCGATCGATCGATCCGTTTTATTGTCGGCAGAGGTGGGAGCGACGGCGGCGCGTCGTTCGTGTACTTCCGCGCGTGGGCCCACTGTAAGACGGAGCGGGCAAACCGAAGCTGCCGACGGATCATTGAAGGCTGATATGGGTAGAGCTTCCCATGTCGCTTGTACCGCAACCGCCCGAGGTGGATCTTGAAGTCTGTAAGAAACTCGGCGTGGACTTCACGTAAACTGCGACGAACCGTCCAGTCGGCAAACGGCTTGAGGATTTGCCGGTGCCACTCGCTCTCGGGGTGTTTGATGCGTAGCCAGAGTTCGCAGGTCTCGGTCACCGTCTTGGGTTCCGGGCCTGCCTCTGCGAGGCATCGTCCCTTGAGCTTCTCGGCGAGCGTCCAGGCGCGAGCTTCGTTCGCTCGGCCCGTGCACAGGTATCGGCGCTTACCGTGGTGGTAGTAGGTCCATTGGTTGCGGGCAGCGTCAAACCGTGGACGTGGCATGGTCACCTGTCCTGGCCAGGGGACCCGACGGAAGCTTGGCGGACAGGTGATGCACCAAGCTTCCGTCGGGATCTCTCGTCGCGAGCCGTCGCCCGCTCCCGGCGGCCAGCAGTATACGCGACTGCCCGTCGCACTACCAGAGAGGGGCCGGAACTGCCAGAGTCGGGGGCTGGAGCGTAAGCACGAGGGGCTGCAAGTCGTTACATTGCAGGCCCTTA
>JAUWNF010000227.1 GCA_030612785.1 Phycisphaerales bacterium | reverse complement strand
CCGAGGCGGGCATTGCCCGCCAACGGGATGGGCCACCCGGGGGGTAAGATGGTGAGACTCGGCAACATCTCGCTCGATGTGCCGTTCATCCAGGCGGCGCTGAGCGGCTACAGCGATCTGCCCATGCGGCGGATCGCGCGGATGCACGGCGCGCCCTTCTGCCTCAACGAGGTCGTGCTGGACAAGCTGGTAACGCAAAAGGGGAAAACGCGGAAGCGCGTCCTGCACGTCGAGCCGGACGATCACCCGCTCGGTGGGCAACTCATGGGCGCCCATCCCGACGATTTCGGTGCCGCCGCCTTCGAGATGGCCGAGGCGGGCTACGACCTGATTGACATCAATTTCGGTTGCCCGGTGCGCAAGGTCCTGGGGCGTCGTCGCGGCGGGTTCCACTTGTCGCAGCCGGACGTGGCCCTCGATATCGTGAGGCGGGTCTGCGACGCCGCCGGGGACCGGCGCCCGATCACGGTCAAGATGCGCCGCGGCCTCGACGATTCTACCGAGAGCGAACGGAACTTCTTCACCATCCTCGACGGCGCGTTCGATATAGGTGTCACCGCCGTGACAGTCCACGGACGCACGGTGCGGCAGCGCTACGCCGGTCCCAGCGACTGGCGTTTTCTGGAGCGGGTCAAGCGGCACGTCGGCGACAAGATGATCCTCGGCAGCGGCGACCTGTTCAGTGCCGAAGCCTGTCTGCGCATGCTGGCGGAGACCGGCGTGGACGGGGTGACCATCGCCCGCGGCTGCATCGGTAACCCGTGGATCTTCAGTGAATGCCGCGCCTTGCACGCCGGGCGGCCGCTGCCTCCACCGCCTGGCGTGCCCGAACAGGGCAAAGTGATCGCCACTCACTTCGCCGAATCGGTCAAGGTCCACGGCGAACGGTTGGCCGCCCGAATTATGCGTAAGTTCGGGATCAAGTACACCGAGCACCACCCGCGCGCCCGTGAGGTTCGCGATGCCTTCGTGGCGGTACGCTCGGTCGAGGATTTCGAGGAGGTGTTGCGGCGCTGGTATGATCCGGGCACGGATTGGCCGCCGATCAAAGACCGCGGTCTGGAGATTCGCAACGAGGGTTCGCAGGGTCATGCAAAACGAAAGCGTCTCGGCGCGGCCGACACTTGGCTTTGACCGCGGCACACTGGTTGTCTCGGGGGCCCGGCGCTCGCCCGGTGCACCTTTTCAGTGGGATGCTCGGACCAGGCAGTGGCGGTGTAATGCCCGACACTACTCTACCGTTCGCCGAGCGTTGTGGGGGCAGGTTCGAGACACTCTGCTCGCACCGCGGGAGATCGGTTGGCCGCGCCTCGACCTGCCCGAGCTTCGTCCCGATCAAGTGCGGGCGTTGACCGCGTGGGAGGACGCCGGCCGGCGGGGGCAAATCATCATGCCCACCGGTACGGGCAAGACCGTCGTTGCCCTGGCGGCGATGGCCCGCGGTGCGGTGGCCACGCTGGTCGTCGCCCCCATCCGTGACCTGATGTACCAGTGGCATCGGCGGATCAGCCAGGTGCTCGGCTTCAATGCCGGTATTCTCGGCGACGGGCGGCACGAAATCTGGCCGGTAACTGTCACTACGTACGACAGCGCTTACATTCACATGGAGCGCATGGGCGACCGGTTCGGGCTGGTCGTGTTTGACGAGGAGCACCACCTGCCGGCCCCCGCCCTCCGGCAGGCCGCCGAGTTCTGCGCGGCGGAACGACGTCTGGGCCTGACCGCCACCCCGGAGCGGTGGGACGGACAACACGTCTACCTGGACGAACTCGTCGGCCCGGTGGTCTACCGGCAGGAGATTCCCGAGGCCCGAGGGGCGACGTTGGCCGACTTCCAGACCGTGCGTATTCCGGTGGCGCTCCGCGACGACGAGCAGCGACGCTATGATGCACTGAGCCGGCAGATTCGCGGTTTCATGAGCGCCCGGCGAAAGGATGCCCCCCGATACCGGTGGGAGGACGTCTGTAAGGAAGCCGGGCACGATCCGGCAGCCCGGCGGGTGCTGCGGGCCTTTCACGCCAAGGAAGCCATCGAGACGCGGGCGGCGGAGAAGCTCCGCGTTCTGGAGGACCTGTTTCGTCTTCACCCGCACGAGCAGGTTCTGGTGTTCACCGGATCGAATCGCATGGCGCTGGAGGTCTCGCAGCGGTTCCTGATTCCCATGATCATCGACAAGACCGGCAAGCGCGAGCGAGAACAAGTCCTCGACGACTTCCAAGCGGGGCGGCTGCGGGCCTTGGTTGCCAATCAAGTCCTTGACGAGGGTATCGACGTGCCCGCCGTCAAGGTGGCGGTTGTGCTCGGGGGCTTTAGCTCGCCGCGCCAAGCCAAGCAACGCCTGGGACGAATCCTGCGTAAGCACGCCGGCATCACCGCGGTGTTGTACGAAGTGGTCTGCCAGGAAACCCGGGAGGAATTACGCTCCCGATCACGGCGACGCAGCGATGCTTTCCAAGGAACTCGCCATCTACGCCTGTGAACGTGCCTGCATCCGAGGTGAGCGGAGAGAGCGGGTTCTCGCCCGCTGCGCGTAATCCGCTTACTCACCTCTTTGTCCAGGATGATACTCGCGAATGCGTCCGCGCTGCACCACCCAGAGCTTGCGGTCCACCTGAGATTGCCCCAACCCGGCGAGAAGCGTTCGTAGAGCATCCACTAGATCATTCGGTGACGGCTTGGGCGACAGACGCAGCACGGCAATACCGCGGAATTCCGCGGGGGGGAACACCAGGGGATTGGCAAAGTCCAAATCCAAGGTCACGAGACAACGGCTCTCCTCACGACAGACCGACAGAAGCTGACGATCGCCGGCTGAACACATCGCCTGTTCTGGCACCGTCGCCACATCGTGCCCTGCCCTGCGCAGAAGCTCAACCCCGCGTTGGCCGAGGTTCTCGTCGAGTTTGAGCCTCACGATTGCGTCTCCAGCGGAATGTCCACCGCCCGCTCACGCGACATCTCCGCCCCGTAAGCTATGCACGCCAATATGTCCGCCTCTTCGATCCCCGGGTGATTGTCGAGGATCTCCGGGATAGGCATTCCGCTGGCTAGGTAGTCGAGGATCATGGACACCCAGATGCGATGCCCGCGAATGCACGGTTTGCCAAAACACACGTTTGGATCGATCGAGATGCGCGCGAGTAGTTCATCCTTGGTCATATCCGTCTCCTGTGCGACCCCAAGGGCGAGGCACGGCTGGGGCTACGAACAACTCGAGGCCACGCCCGTTGAACTGTGGAAAACCGGGTGAAGTCCTGGCGCCCCTGGACACGCCGAGATACTACGATGGGAGACGCCAAGAGGCAACGGTCCAGCCTGTTACGTCGAGTTGGTGGGTAACCGGAAGACGGCAAGGACACACACTGCTAACCCCAGGCGGAACCAGTAATCCGAGCCCCAAGCGCAAGCGCGGGGTTTGCGTGTTGGTCTGCGCCTGAGCCCGTCGCTCGTGCTCCGGGCTCGGTTCGGCAATCTACCCACAATCGTGACGCTCACCCGTGACGTCCGCCGGGGGCCACAATCTCGCTTCACACGGTGAAAACGATATAATCCGCGGGGAAGAGCCGGTTGTGCCCTGAGGGTGAAGCTCGGCGATGCTTTCCAAGGAACTCGCCATCTACACTTGTAAGCGCGGCCGGGCCTATCCCGACTGTCTGACGCGCCAGAGCCACGCCCATTACGTAAAGCTTGCCGAGCGACTGCTGGCGATCTACCGCGATGGCAAAGGCAAAACCCGTGAGCAACTGCATCGCGCGGCCGAGTCCGTCTTTGAGGCTGAGCCCGACTGCCCACCGCAGCGAATCCGGGCGCTCATCCGTTTGCTCGATCGGGCCAGTGAATACCACACTGATGTCGATGGGCAGGCCTATCGACTGCGCCGGCGGGTCTTCGAGCTGGCGGCGAGACAGCATCCGCTGGTCGCCGAGCCGGATGCCCTGTTCCAGCACGCTGAACGCGAGGCCAAGGAGCGCATCGCCGCCGAGATTGGGATGCCCTGGCCTCAGATCGAACGGGAGATGTATGCGGACCTGCCCGCTTATCACCGGCTGAAGAGAATGGAGGGCTTCGCCACCGCGGAGCACCTGCTTCGTCGATACAACGTAGCCCAGGCCCAGACCTTGCTCTTCTGGGCCGAGGAGTTGACGGTCGTGGCCCGGCAGGATTTCAAGCGAATCTTCCGCCATGCCAAGTTCAATCGCCTGCTGCACGAGGTAGAAACTATCGGGCCGCAGACTTACCGGATCAGGTTTTCCGGACCCGCATCCATTCTTAAACAAACGCGCCGGTATGGCGTCGACATGGCTAAGTTCCTGCCGGGTTTGTTGGCCTGTCGCGGCTGGCGGATGTCGGCGCGCTTGCGCTTGCCTTATGGAATCGCGACGTTCGAGCTGGCGCCGCGCGATGGATTGCGGAGTGAACTCCCGGCGGATGAAGCGTTTGACTCGGAAGTCGAGAGAGCGTTTGCCGAGAAGTTCGGCCCCGAGCGGGACGGCTGGCACCTGTCGCGCGAGGGAGGGTTTCTGGTTCGCGACCAGAAGGTGTTCGTGCCCGACTTCACCTTTCGCCACACGGACGGGACGGTGGTCCACCTTGAAGTCGTGGGCTTCTGGACACCGGAGTACCTTGAAAGGAAACGCGAGACCCTCTCTCGGTTCGCCGACACGCCGATTATCGTCGCTGTGGCGGCGTCCGTCGCCGCGAAACTGCCCGAGCTACCTGCCCAGTTGATCACCTACCGGACACGTCTGAAGATCAAACCGGTCCTCGAACAGTTGAACGCTTTTCGGGCGCGTTGAACGCGTGCGCTTATTGAGCCGGTGCTTCCGGCAATTCGTGCATCATGAGGACCGAGGTGGGAATGATGGGGTACTGCATCTGGACGCGGTAGACGTCGAAGCGCTCGCCGTCCCAGCCCAGCTTGTCGAGCGCGTAACGGGTCATCTCCGCGTGGCGAGGTACGTGCGGTGTATGAACGACCGATGGCCCTTTGCCCAGGTACTCCACCGATTCCCAGGTCGGAAGTCGATCGCGCTCTCGGCCCTCAATCGGCGGAACCGGCGGCCCACCGGCCAACTCGCTGTAAACGGCAAACTCCGGTTCGATTGGGCCGAACAGGTCTTCGTGCACGAAGAGATCGAAGAGCAACGCCTCGCAAGGTGTGCGCACCAGGACGACCAGAGCGGCCCAGCGGTTATGCTCCGCGCGATAGTACGAAACCGCATTGTACGCCGCGTCACCGGTGACGCAGGTTATAGCGCCGGTATTCCCGACCTCTCCCTCGACCAACTCGTCTTCCAAGAAACCATGTGGTCCCGCAACTCTGCGAAACTGCGGTAGCGGTTTCGAGCAGAATTCCCGCAGCAACGGGGCACCGGTACTCGCATCGGCGCGATCCTCATCCTCTGTGGGATCCAGCGGCTGCCGCGCCGAGGGGCTGCGGATCTTCCCATTGTCGTCCATGACTCTTGCCCGGGCGACTACCCAGGGAACATTAGGACGAATGCGGCGCAATCCGACGAAGCCGCGAAGCGTGGCGATGTCCAGGCGGCCTTTCTCGCTCGCGGGGTGTAGGAAATCCACTTTCAATTGCGTTTTGGCTTGCGCCCCCCAGATGTAGCTGTTGGCCGTATAGGCAGCCTTGCGCTGCGCCAGATCCGCTTCCCTGCGGCCCCCCTTGGCGTAGCTGAGCAGCATCATCTCGAGGGTCGCACGGTCGCCGGCGTGAACGTCGATTAACCGGTCAAACTCTCCCACTGCCGCCACGGCCCCCTGGATCTGAGCGGAGGACACGTTGTGCCCGGCGGCGGCCTTCAAGAAGAGCGCGATTCCGCCCGCCCCCGGTATGTGTTGGACCGCCATGAAGGCGCCGGCGCCGTGGGCGAACTTCATGATCTTCCAGGCAAGCTTCATGTCGATTTTCAGGGCTTTGCAGAGTTCGTGCGGACGCGTGACGTGCCCTGGCAAGGCCTCGATGACCTCGGCGAACCCCCCCCGCAACCGGGGGGGAGACTTGGGGGAGACTTGGGGGGA
>JAUWNF010000228.1 GCA_030612785.1 Phycisphaerales bacterium | reverse complement strand
CCGACTCGATCTATCCAGATCCGAAGGAATGAACCTCGCGGCTTGACCCTTCGGCTTTCACAACCCGGTACTCTCAAGTGATTATTACAGCCGTGTCAAATAGTGGGTGATCGACCCCATCAGTTCGCGCAGCGCTTTGAGGCCGCGGTGAAACAGCATGTGGACGGCCATGTCGCTCTTGCCGAGGCAGGAGGCGATTTCGGAGACCGGCCGACCCTCCAGAAAACGCAGCCGGATGGCGTTCCGCTGGTCATCCGTCAGCCGGGCGAGGCACGAGAGCACCGCGGCAGTAGCCTCGTCCCTGGAGACTTGTCGACTCGGCGTGCTCTGCGGTGAGGGCAGTCGATCGATCAGATCGCAGTAGGACGCCGTGGCAATCGGTCGCACGGCTACTTCTCGGCCGATGTTGCGTTTCTGCTGCTTGAGCGCACGAATCTGGTCTTTAAGCCGGTTCCGGACGACGGCCTCGAGCCACCGATAGAAGGCACCCGGGCCGTCAAAGCGGCAGTCTCCGGCAGCCTTGAAGGCCGCTACGTACGCCTCCTGCAGCACGTCGTCCGGGTCGATGTGGCGGCGGAATCGCCCGTCGATCTTGTCTTCAAGCAGCCTGCGGAGCGGCGCGTGATAGAAGACGATCAGGCGCTGCAACGCGTCCGCGTCGCCCCCGGTTGCCAACTTTACTTGCTCGGTTCGTTCCGCTTCGTCCATGGGATCGCTTGGTTCCCATATCGCCTTCCCCGGCCGGCGGGGACGCCCGCCGCTACCGCTGCCCCAGAACCCGCATCAATAGCGGTAGTGCTCCGGCTTATAGGGACCGTCGATGGGGTAGCCGAGGTACGCGGCCTGCTCCGGGGTCATCCGGGTGAGCTTGACGCCCAGCTTCGTCAGGTGCAGGTGGGCCACCTTCTCGTCCAAGTGCTTCGGCAGCACGTACACCTTCTTCTCATAGTTGTCCGGATTGGTGAACAGCTCGACCTGGGCCATCACCTGGTTGGTGAAGCTGTTGCTCATCACGAAGCTGGGATGCCCCGTCGCGCAACCCAGGTTCACCAGCCGCCCCTCCGCCAACACGATGATGCAGTGCCCGTCGGCAAAGGTCCACTTGTGGACCTGCGGCTTGATCTCCTCCTTGACAATGCCCGGAGCCTTCGCCAGACCGGCCATATCGATCTCGTTGTCGAAGTGCCCGATGTTGCAGACGATGGCGCAGTCCTTCATCCGGGCCATGTGCTCCCCGGTCAGGACGTGGTAGTTGCCCGTGGCGGTGATAAACATGTCCGCCTGATCGACCACGTCCTCGATCAGCACGACCTGATATCCTTCCATCGCCGCCTGCAATGCGCAGATCGGATCGATCTCGGTGATCACCACCCGTGCCCCTTGTCCGCGGAGCGACTGGGCGCAGCCCTTGCCCACGTCGCCGTAGCCGAACACCACCGCCACCTTGCCCGACAGCATCACGTCGGTCGCCCGCATGATCCCGTCCACCAGCGAATGCCGGCATCCGTAGAGGTTGTCGAACTTGCTCTTGGTCACCGAGTCGTTGACGTTGAACGCGGGGAACAGCAGCGTGCCGGCCTCCTGCCGCTGGTACAGGCGGTTGACGCCGGTGGTGGTCTCTTCCGTCGCCCCCTGAATCTTCGCCGCAACCTTGCGCCAACGCCGGGGGTCGTTCTGCAATTCGCTCCGCAACAGCGCCAGAATCTCCTGCATCTCCTCGACGTCGGTGCTATTCGGATCGGGCAAGGTGCCGTCCTTCTCGTACGCCTGCTCCGCTTCTGCGCCCAGGTGGACCAGCAGGGTGGCGTCGCCGCCGTCGTCCACGATCATGTTCGGCCCGCCGCCATCCGGAAACGAGAGCGCCTGGTTGGTGCACCACCAGTATTCCTTGAGTTCCTCGCCCTTCCACGCGAACACCGGCACGCCGGACTTGGCAACCGCGGCCGCCGCGTGATCTTGCGTACTGAAGATATTGCAACTGCACCAGCGGATGTCGGCCCCGAGATCCCTCAGGGTCTCGATCAGCACCGCCGTCTGAATGGTCATGTGCAGCGAGCCGGTGATGCGGGCGCCTTTCAGCGGCTGCTTCGCGGCGTACTCCTCGCGAATAGCCATCAGCCCCGGCATCTCCTTCTCCGCCAATTCAATCTCCCGCCGCCCGAACTCCGCCAGCGAAAGATCCGCAATTTTGTAATCCTGAACAGCTACGGTCATGACAAATCTCCAATATCCATCCCCCAGCCTCAGAAAGGGTGGGGCGCGTGATCCCTAATGTAGCGTCACCCCTTGTGGGTGACGATGGCGTCACCCCTTGTGGGTAACGATCATCCGCTTCGCGTTCCCGTCAACACAAACAAACCCGGCGTCTCCGGTGCCGACGCACTGGTCGGTCCGGCCGTCTCCAACTCCCGACACACCAGGTCCTTGAAACCCGCTTCCCGCACCAAGTCAGCGAGCCGCGAGCGCTCGAATCCCCACCACCTCCCCCCCATCATCTCCCGGAATGCCTCGCACCGATGGGTCTGCTGCTCAACCACCAATACCCGCCCCTCGGGCTTGACCACCCGCCCGATCTCCCCGAGCGCCGTGGCGGGGTCCGGTACGTGGTGCAAGACCAACATGGCAATGGCCAGGTCAGCCTCCCCGTTCGCCATCGGCAACTCCCGGAGGTCACCCGAGCGGAAGTCAACGTTGTCGGCTCCGCGCAGCTCCGGCCGACTCCGCGCCGCCTCCAACAGGGTGGTTACCGGCTCAATGGCAATCACCTTCTCGAACGCGCCCGCCAACGCCGGGAGCAGATATCCGGTCCCCGCTCCGATATCCGCGACGACCCATGATTTCGGCAACAACGCGGTGAGCGCTTCGAGGTGGAAACTGCCCCCGAAGCAATCGGTCCGCATCTGGTCCCAGCGCTGCCCGACGCCCTCGAAGAAACCCACCGTCTCCGCGTGACGGCGTTCGAGCACCTGCCGGATGCGGCGCTGCAAAGCCTTGGGCGGCGCCTCCCGCTCCAGCCAGCGTACCAGGTGCGCTTGCAGCGAGGAATTGTCCCCGCCCACGGCTGCCGATGACGGCGAGTAGTGAACCGTAACGCCGTTGCGGCGGTCCAATATCAACTCCGCGTTCCGCAGGACCTTCAGGTGCCGCGAAACCGTGGACTGCGGCTGCCCCAGCACCTCGACGAGTTCCGTCACGCTAAGCTCATGCTGCAAAAGCGTTTGCAGAATCTTCTGCCGCGTCGAGTCCGCCAGTGCTTTGAAGATCGCCTCCGAGCCCATCAGCCACACTCTCATCCACGGACAATCAATCCGCCCATCCGCATAATAGAATATATCGACGGCTTGTCAACAGGAATCCAGCTTTTTTTGATGCTAAGTGCTAAGGTGAAAAAAAAACGCCCTTTGCTAGTGATGCCTTCGGTCACGTCCGGCAGGTACTCTCCGGGGCCAGCCATGGCCATCCTCCTACGAAAACGTCCGGTGTTCTCGCAGAATTCATCGACCAAGTACCCTGAAGACCATCAATAAAACCCGGTAATGTTGCTACAGACTCAACAGACCTCGTATACGACGACCTTCCTATCCCTATCGATTCTGGATTCCTAACCCCGGACTGCTAGTCCAAGAAGCTCAGCACCCTTTCCACTTCCGTCTTGCTGCCCAGGATCAGGGGGGTGCGCTGGTGCAGGCTCTCGGGCTGCTTTTCGAGGATGCGCCTGCGGCCGTCGGAGGCGGCTCCGCCGGCCTGCTCAGCTATCCAGCTCAGCGGATTGGCTTCGTACAGCAGACGCAGCTTGCCGCCGGGGGCCTGGGCCGTCGGGGGGTAGAGGAACACCCCGCCGCGCAGCAGCGTGCGGTGGAAGTCGGCGACCAGGGAGCCAATGTAACGCAGGGAGTAGGTGCCGGCGTCTTTGGTTTTGGCCCATTCGAGATAGCGCTGGTAGCCCTCGGGGAAGGTCCCGCGGTAAGCCTCGTTGACGCTGTACATCTTGCCCTCGGGGGGCATCTGGATGTTCTCGCGGGTGAGGACGAAGGCCCCGAACGACGGGTCCAGCGTGAACATGTGGACGCCATTGCCGGTGGTGTAGGCCATCACCGTGCTGGAGCCGTAGACGACGTACCCGGCGGCGACCTGATTGATGCCGGGTTGGAGGCACTCCGAGAGCGGGGCATCGCTGGGGGGCGTGTCGGAACGGCGCTGCATGATCGAGAAGATGGTGCCGATGGAGACGTTGACGTCGATGTTGCTGGAGCCGTCGAGGGGGTCGAACAGCACGATGTACTTGCCCTTTTCGCCGACGTCTTTGGCGACGATGGGCTCGTCATCTTCCTCGGACACCATGATGCCGACGTTGTCGTAGTAGCCCAGGCAACGGACGATGGTGTCGTTGGATATTTGATCGAGTTTCTGGACCAACTCACCCTGCACGTTGGACACGCCGGTTGCGCCGAGGACATCCCTGATACCAGCGTTGCGGACGTTGGACTCGATGATCTTGGTGGCCAGGGTGATGGCCCCCAGCAGCCAACTAAGCTCCCCCGTGGCAGTGGGATGAGCCCATTGCTCGGTTTGGATGTGTTGCCCAATGGTGATGATGGGTTTGCCGGATGTGGTAGACGGTTCCATGACGTTCGCCTCCTCTTAAGGGAAAAACGTTTGCGTAGAGGCCCTACGGTAACTCCTGATATGGGCAATTTCAATGCCTTCCTCGGGCGGGCGAGCTTTCGGCGTGCCCCCGGCTGTCCGACTCGGTGAACATGCGCACGTAGCTGGCGTACCGTTCGGGATGCACGTCGCCCGTCTCAACCGCGGTCTTGATCGCACAGTCGGCCTCGTGCGTATGGGTGCAGTCGGGGAACTTGCAGTGCGGCACGAGATCGATGAACTCCAGGAAGTGCATCTCGATCTCGTGGCGCGGGACCGCGGTGATGTCGAAGGAGCGCACCCCGGGCGTGTCCACCACGTACCCGCCCACCTCGAGTTTGATCAGCTCGGCGGTGGTGGTGGTGTGCCGACCACGCAACGTGCCCACGTTCACTTCGCCGACGCGCAGCCCCAGGCTCGGCTGGAGCGTGTTGAGCATCGAACTTTTGCCGACGCCGCTCTGGCCGGCGATGACCGACGAAGCCCCACGCAGTACGTCACCCAATTCCTGGATACCGGTGCCGGACACGGCGCTGGTCATCAAGGTCCGGTAGCCCAAAGCCGCATAGCGCTCCAGGACGGTCGCCGCCGATCCCTCGGCGTCCAGGTCCGCCTTGTTCATGCAGACCACCGGAGTCATGTTGCCCGCCGAACAGGCTACGATGTACCGGTCGATTAGGTGCGGCTTGGGGGGCGGCAGGTCCGCCGAGCTGACGATGACCACCTGATCGACGTTCGCGGCGATGGTGTGCTCGCGCCGGCCGGCGACGCGCTTGAGTTCGCTGCGCCGGGGCATCACCTCCTCGATAACGCCCTCGCTCTGCCGGCCTTGTTCGTCGGCGACGATCTGGAACCGCACCCGATCGCCGACGATCACGGGGTGGCGCTCGGCAATCAGGCGGCTGCGTAACATGCGGCGCACGGTACAAGGCCAGATCCGCTCACCATCGTCCACTTCGGCGAACAGCCCGCGCATAGCCGTCACCGTCCCGTTGAAGCGGGCGGGGTCGGCGTCGCCCGCGCGTACCACCACGGTCCGCTTGCGCGAGAGATCGCCCTTGGCGGTGACGGATTCGCCGGACCGCGTGTCCACCTCCTCCAGCCCGTGCTCGCGGACCTGGCGGGTCCAGTCTTTCTTGGCGACCGGCTTGCCGCGGTTGCGCCGCAGGTCGATCCGGACGCGTTTGCCTTTTTCCGAAGGGAGTTTTTTTCCGGGTCTACGGGCCATCTACCGTTGATTGTCCGTAAGACCGGTGGCCAATGTCAAGGAAATACCGCGCGGCTGCCAAGCTTGTACACCAGCGCGCAGCGACTACAATCCCGCGTGCTGCGGGCGTTTAGTAGCGGCCGGCGTCCCCGCCCGGCCGTGGGGGGGGGGGGGG
>JAUWNF010000488.1 GCA_030612785.1 Phycisphaerales bacterium | reverse complement strand
TCACGCAAGACACCCAGCCTACGCAACTACAGGCCCGCGTCTTCCAACTTCTGGGCCTGTAGCCAGTCTCCGGAAGCGCCTCCGACCCCCAACCTCGGTCGCCGAAAAGACTTGCGCGTCGCCTACCGCCGGAACTTCGGTCTAGCTCACACTCGTCGGGAACGTCGTTGGCATTACAGTCGAGGTACGCTCGATATTCCCAGGTGTCGTCAACGAGCGATCCGGTTTCATCAATCCCGCCGAGCAGGGTAATCACCCGCCGGGCAGAGTCGTACGCCAGGGTGAAACGCTCCCGCGCCGAGGGGCTTATCAGCGGTGCTTGTTCGGTCCATAAGCCACCATCCCACACCCAGGTATCGCCCCATTTCGGGGTCTCGCCGCCCCCGAACAGCACGATCTTCTGCTGCGCGGGATCGTAGGCCATTCCATGATGCCGCCGCGGAGCGGGGTGGACCGCCGGGTTGATCTCCATCCAGGTCGTGCCGTCCCATTCCCAGGTATCGTCGTGAAGATGCGACACCGGCGGAGTCCAGTGACAACCCCCAAACAACACGGTGACGCCCCGCGCCGCATCATAGGCCATGGCGTGATGACTCCGTGCGGGCGGACTTGCCGCAGGGTACTTCTCAATCCAGGTAGTTCCATCCCAAACCCAGGTGTCCCCGTAAACCGTGTAGTGCAATCCGCCACCAAACAGCGCGATCTCCCCACGCGAAGCATCGTAAACCATCGCCGGATTCCAGCGCGGCGAAGGGCCGCTCGTGCCAACCTGCGTCCATGTGCTCCCGTCCCACTCCCAGGTATCGTTGAAGAAGGTGCTGTAATTCCATCCTCCGAACAGAACAACAACACCCCGCGCCGCATCATAGACCATTCCGTGGGCGCTTCTCGGCGAAGGGCCTTCGGCTGTGCTCACCTCGGTCCAGGAAGACCCATCCCACAGCCACGTATCGCCTAGAACACTCGTGCCGTCAAAGCCACCGAAGTACACAGCAACGCCCCGCTCGCTATCATAAGCTGCGGCCCAGTCCTTGCGCGGAGACGGGCCGTTGGTGGTGATGCGCAAGGTCCATTCCGCCCCGCTCTCCAGATCGCACTCGTCCGGAATGCCGTTGCTGTTGCAATCCTCGCTCGTTCCACCGGCGATGTCGCACTCATCGGCGTGGCCGTTACTGTTGCAGTCGTCCGTCGTGGGGGCGACATGGGTGTCGTATATCTTGAGGTCGTGAATGTCGCCCGTGAAAAAGTTGGAAAGTCCGGCGTTGGCCCCGATGGTTATTTCCGAGGGGCTGCAAGCACCGTAAGCGGGGCCGGGGGCTATTAACTCGTCATCAAGGTGTCCATCGCGATAGATGCGCAGCGTCTCGCCATCGTAAGTCAGGTCCAACGTGTGGCATCCGCCATCGCTGAGGGAAACCTCTTCGGCCGAGTACACGTAGGAATTCTGCGTGCAGTTGTACTCGTGGGTTCCCTCAGCACTGCCCGAGCCGTCGTCCATGGGACGCAGACGGAAATTGTCGGCATGGCTTCCGCCAGGTTCATCTTGTCTACCGATCAAGATGCCATCATGGAAGTTCGACGAGCTGAACCGGACGTGAACCGTGTACGTGTCGAAGCACTGCGCCAACTCCAGGGCGCTGGTGAACGCTCTGATGTAGTCGTCCTGACCGTCAAACGATACGTAGCCATTACCCTCTTCGCCATGCCAGGTCGGCCCTGACTGGAAGTCCCAAACGTCGGTTGGCCCGTTGTAGGCGTCGTGACCGTTGCCGGAACAGTCGTACCCGGGATTGGCCGGGTAATCGAAGCACCAGTGTGCGACCAGGTCCGCGTGGGCAGGGACCGACACCAGCAAGACCGCAGACACCAGAGCGATAACGCCCATCATTGTCTTTGGGAACATCATTCCTTGTCCTCCTGAAAAAAGTGTGGGTAGTTACTCCTGTACTCCTCTTTCGCACGCCCGGCGGCTCGTCGGCTTCACCCGTATCCCGTCCGGGCCATCGGCGGATCCACGCGTGCGTCTACCGTGCGAACGCCGTCACGGCGGGTTACTAACGCGGAAAAGGAAGAAAAAGGGATCAAGGCACGAAGGCATGTAGGGACGTAGCGGGTGCGAGAGAGGAATCTCGCACCAGCAGGAGGGAAACGCTGAAACGCCAAACCGCCGAAATCGGACCGAGGCGCGACGGGTTCCGAACCGCGACCGCGAGAGGCTGTCGATTTAATCTGTAGCGTCGCCCCTTGTGGGCGGCGTAGCCTCGTTTTTCGTCACCCACAAGGGGTGACGCTACATTGGGAATCACCATGGACGATTTAATCGACAGCCTGGTGAGGGAGCGGCCAACAGATGGCGCGTAGAGACGAAGGGGGTGACTGACCGCTACGCTTCCGTCAGGGGAGGAGGAGGAGAAGCCGGGTCGCGCGCGCCGCTGGCTACTCACTCCGGTCTGTCGCACGTTGCCCTCTTGTCGGGGGCGAACGGCGGACGATGCGGTGAGGGGTTTCGGCTTGCTCGCGCCGGAAACGCTCGGCCATGCGACGGACGTCGCCGTCACATTGTTCGGCAATCTTAGCGCCGTGGCGACGCATCTCCTCAACTACGGGATCGACCTCCATGACCGACCTCCCAGCTAGTCCAGCGGCTCAAGCACGAGTTCCTCCGGCGAACATATCACCGGCGAGATAAGGTGCAATCGGCGGTTGAGCACCTCGATGTGGGTCCGCTTGCTCGCGTTCGCCAGGTGAGCGAAGTTCCACGTCACCAGGTATTCTATCTCGTGAACCGAAGCCAAGGCAAGATGAAAAGCGTCCCGCAGGTCGCGGCGAGGCATCGCCAGGTTGTCAACATAGAAGCGGGCTACACGCTCGACCTCTTCGTCCACGTCAAGCAGCGGGAACCCCTTGACGAGGGCAACCCGCTGGGCGGCCCGCTGCGGATCGCCGCCGGCCAATTCGTCAAGCACCACCTGCGACACAAGAACCTCGAACCGTCCCAGCTCCTCGTCCCACCACCGGCGCGTCAGCAGATGCCGGGCGTGGACGACCGGATCATCGCCCTGCGGGAGCCAGTAACTCGGTACGGAGGAATCAAGGTACACCGTCGGCTTCATGGCACTAGTCTAACCCATTTCCTATGATGAGACAATCGCTTTGCAAAGCCAGTTGCCAAAGCCACCCCAGAATGATCCGAATAACAGGTCCTGCCACCTGCTCCACAAGACCGGCTGGAAAACCGAGGCTACATGTTGAGGGCGCATGGCTGACTGCTGCCAGCTGAAAGCCGAACACTGATTACTTGAGAGTACCGAGTTCCAGCCTACTTCGAGCCCTTCGTTTTTGCAATCTGCATGGCCAGCCGTGAGTGCTCGATGCCCAGGTCAACCCATTGGTCGATCAGGCGTTTGAACCGCTTGTGCCTCGCGATCTGTTTGCGA
>JAUWNF010000330.1 GCA_030612785.1 Phycisphaerales bacterium | reverse complement strand
CCACGCCGTGCGACGACGGTATCGATTGTAACGGCACCGGGGTCAACGACTACGACGACATCACGGTCGGCACCAGCTACGACTGCAACTCGAACTGGATCCCCGA
The DNA here is from genome assembly GCA_030612785.1 of Phycisphaerales bacterium. GTDB lineage: Bacteria > Planctomycetota > Phycisphaerae > UBA1845 > UBA1845 > JAAEQG01. The sequence continues at coordinate 4,607 of JAUWNF010000330.1, read as the reverse complement.
CGAGTGCGACTGCGACTGGAACGGCGACGGCGTCGCCGGGCTACTCGACTTCATGCACTTGCAGGAGTGCCTGTCCGGTCCGGGAGTGGCCGCGGACCCCGGATGCGACTGCGTGATCGACCACTACGACACTCCGGGCGGCGCCGGTGACGGCGACGTGGACCTGGAGGACTTCTGGTGGTTCCAGCAGTGCTACAATGAGCCCGAGTGTCCGACGGGTGCCTGCTGCGAGCCGGATCAAGACTGCTTCGATGACCTGACCGAGTTGGAATGCGGCGCGGCACCCCACAACGGCCTGTTCATGGGCGCTGGCACAACTTGCGCGGAGGTCGAACCCTGTCCAGAGCCGGCCCCCGGGGATGAGTGCGCCGACGCCCTTACCATCGCGTGTAACGGCTCGCTCATCATCGATAACAGCACAGCGACCAACAACGAGGACGACGACCCCGGCTACAGTTGTCACAACGCCGGAGCAGGTACGCAAGGTGAAGGATCGATGTGGTTGAAGTTCACCGCAGAGACCGAGGCCGTGGTAGTGGACACCTGCGAGAGCGATCTGGAGGAAGGCGGCTCGGGGGACACCCTGCTGGCCATCTACAGCGGCGATTGCTCCGCCCTGCCCGGTTCGCTGACCGAGTTGGGATGCGGCGACGACGAGTGTGGTGAGACCACCGGCTACCTGAGCGAGGCGATCGCGCAAGGATTGACGCCAGGAGAGACCTACTACATCCAGGTGGCGTCGTGGTATCCAAGCGACCAGGGCGTGATCAAGGTGGATTTGCTTTGCGCTGAGTGTACGGATGATTGTGGGGGCGGCACACCGGAAATCGAGCCCCCACTCATTGGTGCCAACGGGCCCTGCAGGTTCGTGCCGGAGGACGAGTACCAGGACGAGTACAACGCCGGTTGCAACGTGAACATCGATACTTCCGGCATACCCGGCAACGAGGTGTACCACTGGGACTCGATCGAGTGCAATCAGACGGTGTGCGGCGAAGCCGGGTTGTACACCACCAACGGCACCGACCTCTGGGAGGACCGGAGTGGCCGTGATACCGACTGGTACCGGTTCTACCTGTCCGAGAAGACGACCGTCTCCTGGTCGCTGGATTCGTTGGGCGAGGGCGGTCAGGTGTTGCTGATCGACCTCAACGATCCGGACTTCGTTGATGGGTGCTCTTACGACGCCCAGGGCGAGAGCACCACGGACATCGTCGCCTCGGATTCCAACTTCGAGTACGAGGGCGGTGTCTGGACGGTGACTGGTTGTCTCACGATCACCGCGACGGCTGACCTTAATGCCGGCGTGTACGCGGCGCACGCCACGTTCGGCCCGCACCCAATAAGTCAGGGGCAGGTGGCGGACGCCGCATGGTGCGATACGGACTACGTGGGTTATCTGACGTGCGAGTATCCGGCAGACATGCTGGGTTCACCGAGCGATGACGTCTGCGACATAGCGATCCTGGACATCACCAGCAACGGGGATCCCACTGTCAGATACTACTGGAACGGTGGCATGAGCAGTAATGGTGTTGACGACGGCATCAGCGCCGTCTACTCGTGGGAAGGCTGGTCGAATGGTTGCTACAATCACACGGGCGACCTACAGCACTGTGCCGAGAAATGCACCTGGCACGGGACGCACAGGCCCAACAACGAGTGGGATGTTGACGTCTGGTGGAAGTACACCGCCCCGTGTACGGGTAAGGTGACCTTCCAGACCTGCGGCTACGACGTCGAAGGGAACATCAACGGTCCTAGCGACCTCGCGAACACCCTTGCCTTGTGGGAGGGTGCTTGTGACGATTTGGCGCTGGTGGACTGCGGCGGTGGCCGCGACATCTTGAGTCAGTGCGGCTCACTACAGGCCACGCTCACCGTCGATGTGGTCGAGGACACGGTGTACTGGCTGCAGTTGTTGACCTACCGCGACTACGGGTACGTCACCCTGGACGTCTCCGAGTGCGTCACATACTGTCCGTAGTGGGCTAGGTCCTTATAGGGTTCGCGTAACTAGCATCTAACCCACCCGCCCGGCCCGGGGCTCCGGGGCGGGCGGGTTCATTATGCGCTCCGCGGCCGCCCACCAAACGCGCCGGCGTTGTACTACATCCACACGGCGCGCAGGGCGGCTTTTTCGCGCGCCGGGCGAAGTGATGGTATACTGCGGCCGCGCCGTGCGCGGTTCTGGTGTTGCTTTGCAACACGGTTGTGTCGTTTTCGTTGGTCATCGTCGCGTCCCGCGTCTCGCAGGCCGATGTCCGGCGGGGGACGTCGGCCGCTACGGATTCGGCGACGGCGCGTCGAACGGCGAGGGCTGAACCGGTGTCTTCTAAAGATGCGCAAGTCGAGATTCGCCATGACCTCTTTTGCCCGGAGTGCGGGTACAACCTCCGCGCCCTGCTCAGCAACCGCTGCCCCGAGTGCGGGTATTCCCTGGACGCGCTGCGTTCCGACGTCCCGCGCCTGCCGTGGGTCTATCGCGCGGAACTCGGGCACCGACGGGCCTATTGGCGCACCGTGTGGATGACCATGTTTCAGCACAAGCGCTTCTGCGAAGAGGTCGCCCGGCCGGTGGACTACCGCGACGCCCAACACTTCCGCTGGGTGAGCGTGCTGCACGCGTATGTGCCGATCCTCGCAGCCACAATCCTGCTGTATGCCTTGGCCGGGCCGAAGCCTTTTCACGAGGAGTTCTTCGATCAAGCTCTCTGGGCGGTTTGGCCGGTGGCGGTCCTTCACGTTTGCCTGCTACTCTTCCTCGCGGCGGCGACGGGGCTGCCGAGCTACTTCTTCTTCCCGCGCGGCATACCCGTCGAACAGCAGAACCGGGCCATCGCCCTGAGCTACTACGCGTGCGCCGCGCTGGCCTGGACCCCGCTGACTCTTGCGATCTTGCTTGTCGGGTTGGTGGTCATCCACCTCCACGAGATCACCGGCCAGGCGCTGCTGATGCTGGCGTTTTTCCTGCCCTTCGGCCAGTTGTTCGCGTACCTGGCCGACCTGATCCACATCGGCGGTCGAGTCATGCCCCAGTGCAAGGGGCGCTTGGCGTTATTGGGGGTGGTCCTGCCGTTCCTGTGGTTGGCGCTGGCGGGGTTGTTCTTCGTCGGCGTCCCCTGGGCCAGCTTCTACTTCGTCCTGTTGGCCAGCAACCTGTTCTGACCCGATTGGGCTGGCCTGCAGGTCTTTGGCAGTTTCAGGACGGTTCCCGTCAAGGAAGAAGGGCATGTCCAGCACTTCGCGATCGATTCCGCCCCACCGGTTAAAAATAAACCTCGCACCGTCGTCCACGCCGTCAGGCCCCACGCTGTATAGAACGGGCGGTTTGGCGTCGGGCCGATACCCAAACGTGCCTCCGTCTTCCCTGAAAGGATCAAGCGGCAGTTCATCGAGGTAGTCGGGCACCAGGTCCGCGAGTCTCATCGGCCGGCGGCCGTGATCGATTTCATATAGCCGAAGGGCCATCGCAACCGCCGCCATGCGCCCGTCGGCCAGCGCACGATAGTGCAGCAGCGCGGCACGATCGATCCAGGGGCTCAGCACGACGCTGAGCAACCGCCGCAGGTGCTCAATCGGCCCCTGGGGCTCGTGCGGCTCGGGCGGCTGTTTGCGGTGATGAGCGGGCCAGTTCGGCTCCCTGGCCGCCTCGACCCACGCACCGGCATAGCGCATCATCTCAACGCCGTCGAGTTCGAACATGGGCTTGAGAAGGCGGCTGAGGATCCGCTCCCCCAGAGGCGGACCGCCTCCTGTGCCAACCATGAACAGCGAAGGAATACTCAGTTCCCCACCGCTTACCGCCTGCACGGTGTCCAACTGAGCCATGCGCTCGACTTGAAGAGCACGGATGAACCCCTGCCGGGTCTCCCGCTCGTCGAGCAGTTCGGCGATCAGTGCCTGGACGGCCTCGCGGGTGGCAGGCCCCGCGCCGTCCGCTTGTCCGCCCCCGGCGACCTGAACCACGAGGTCAGGCGCGACTCCCTCGATGGCCCGGCTGGCGAGCGCCTGGAGCGAGATGGCCACGAGATGTCCGATCAAGGTTGGGAGTTGGTCCTGAACACGCCCTTGGGCGACCAGGTCGCGAACCGTGGCGACGGCTTCGGCGTCATTCCCGGTCTGGTGATGGTATTTCGCCACCAGGTGTAGGAGACGCGCCAACGCCCGCTGGCGTGAAAACGGGCGAAAGAGCACCGCCAGCGCCGGCGTCCGATAACGCAGTCCCCAGTCAGCTTCGGGCATGTCCCGGGCCTGCCGTGCTAGTCGGAGAGCCTGGCCGTTGGTGTTCACGAAGAGTTGTGCATCCAAGAGTTGCGCCGGTGTAAGCCGCGAGCTATTGCCCAACGTCGAATAGGCGCCAGGAACTCCGGGCGGCGTCACGTAACTGTTGGTGGCCTTGGTCAGCACCAGTGCCGCGTTGTCCGCGTCGGCCACCGGGGGCGGGTCGAAGTCCTCGGGTAAGATCGGCTCTCCGGCGGCGCGGACACGTTCGATCTCGGCTTGAAGCCTCCCGTGCGCGACGTACCCCGACCACCAGCGCAGCAGGGCCAGTGCGACCAGCAAAAGCGCGCCGGCGATACAGATGCGCTTGAGCCACCAGAACC
>JAUWNF010000424.1 GCA_030612785.1 Phycisphaerales bacterium | reverse complement strand
TGTTATTTATGAGAGGCTGTATAGTCGTCAGCGTCTCACTCACCGTGGATGAGTTCCTATTGGCCGATTACTGGCGCGATCTCGGCTACGATGACGATGACTGGTTTGATTTATACTACCGCACAGGCACGCCGCCGTGGGGAGTTCCTGTCCATGTCGTTATCTGGCCGCGGGCGTCTGCGCTCGACGACGGTAGCGGTGATGAGGACGGCGACCAAGATGATGACGGCAACGGCAGTCCCGGCGGAGCTCTCTGCGCAGGCGATGGCAACGAGAGCTTTGCCACGGCCGACGCGCTCTTGTTCAATCGCGATGGCGTAGCGACGGCCAGCGACTGTGTTGGTGTTAGCGGAGACCAAACGGATGTCTACTTCTTTACCGTAACAAGCGAGGCCTACCTTACGTGGCTCACGAGCTACGACTGGGACGATCTGGGGGCTCGCGTGACTGTATACGCGCCGAATAGGACGCGAGAGTATCCGTGTCTTGAAACGAGTGTCGCCTTGCATATTACGGACGACCCGAGCGGGTTTGGATACGGCGACTACTACCTGGAGGTTTCATCGTGTGCCGGTTCTGCCGTGTATACTCTTACGGTTACTCTGGAATGACATACTTGCTTGATGGACAGCCGGTCCACGTTGTGTGGACCTGACGGAACGATTGTTGCGAGTGATAGCCGCGCGTGATGCGACTCTTGTGCCTCTCGAAGCAAGGTAAGTCTTCAGCCGAGTGCAATGCCCACGGGTAAATACAGTCACACTTGATTTGCGCGCTGGGCACAAACCGGGTATGTCTCTGGGCATGGAGGCCGCCGCTAACAAGCACGAGGCGATACGCAAGCTGATCGCCGCAGTGGTGCGCGGGGAACTCACCGATGCCCAAGCCCTGCGGCTCTGCAAACAAGAACCGGAAATCGTCGCCCTGGCCCTGCTCGCGGCGGGCCAATGCATCGCCCAACTGCAAGCTAAGGTGGGCCATCACGCGCCGGCGACTTCGAGGCCCAGGGAAGCTGGCATGACGCCGTCTACGTCTCGGTCGATACCGTCTGGGACATCGGCGACAAGAAGATCGGCACCCTTGGGCACGAAGGCCCGCTGGCGGTCGGTGCCGAGTACGACCCCGTCGCCTCGCTCACCGCCCCGCTGCCCGGGGTTGTGCCCGGCGACTACTACATCCTCGTCCGCACCGACATCTACAACGAAGTCCGGGAATCCATCGCCGGGGAGCAGAACAACGTTGCGCCCTCGGCCGACCCGTTCCACGTGGATTGCTGGGAGCTTCCGTTAGACCAGCCGGACAACTCGCACCAGTTGAGCACGGACACCGAGCACTTCTTCAGGGTCCCCGACGTCCCGGAGGGCGAGGATCTGCTGATCACGCTCGACTGTGCCGACGACGCGGCCTCCACCGAGTTGTACGTGCGGTACGAGGCGGTCCCCGACCACGGACACTACGATTTCGCGTACTCGGTCCCGTTCAACGCGGATCACGAGATCGTCGTTCCGGGCACTCAAGCCGGTGCTTACTATGTTCTCGTCCGCGGCGATGACGTGCCCGCAGGGCCGAGCGGCTACGAGATCACCGCCCGGCTGCTGCCCTTCGAAATCCGCGCCGTCACGCCGGAGCAGGGCGGGAACGTGGGAGCCGTCACCGTTCGTATCCTGGGAGGACAGCTCACCGAGGACACCGAGGCACGACTGGAGTCGGCGGCCAAAGCTACCATCATCGGCGGGCCTCCCATGCTGATCGACACCGCGGAAATGTACGTCACCTTCGACCTGCTGGGCGCCGCGACCGGGCTCTACGACGTCGTAATCGAGAAGCCGAGCGAAGCGCCGGCCACCCTGGAAGACGGCTTCCAAATCAACGACGGCATGGGCCCCAACCTCCGGATGAATTTGGCTGTTCCGCCCATGATGAGATTGGACGCCGTGGGTATCGTCTGGGTCCAATACGAGAACCTCGGCGACGCGGATGCCAAACCGCCGCTCTTCATCGTGTCGAACACCTTCGATCTGCCGTTCCGGCTGTTCCCGGAGGAGCCGTTTGAATCCGGCGACGTTCAGCTTCTAGGAATCAACTTCGACGGGCCCGTGGCCGTTCTGCCCCCGGGTAGTTCCAATTCGCTACCCGTCTACTTCCATGCTACGGAGGCGGGGATCGTCGATTTCGCTCTCGATACCCTTCTGGCTACGGACGACACCCCGATTGACTGGCCCGCAGTTGACTCTGGCCTTCGTCCGCCGGACGCGGACCCGGCGGTGTGGGACCCGATGTTCGCCGAACTGATGGCCCAGGTCGGCTCGACCTGGGGGGACTACCTGAGCATCTTGATCAGAAACGCCGAGACCAAGGCCGCTATCGGTGAGCAAACCTACGACGTTCGTGCGTTGTTCCAGGAGCAGGTTGACAAGGCTTACGCCGAAGCCCTGACCACCGTCACCGGCCACGTGCGCATGGCGGACGGCGGCGCCCCGGGCGCGGACGGGGGGGGGCGCGGCCTGCGTACGAGTACCAGCGGAGGCGGCGGCGCGAGCGGCACCACGGATTCAAACGGCCGGTTCGTCGCCCAGTACCTTGCGCCGGGAACTTACCGCGTGACCGTGGAAGACTACTATCCCGCCCAATTGGTGGAGTTGCCTCCGGACACTGACGTAGTCGAGGTCGAGCTGTCCGTCTACCCCGCTGCGGGTATCACCGGCACGGTGCGGGACGCGGGATCCGGCGCCCTGTTGGCTGAGGTAACCGTGACGGCACGCAGTGACACCGACGAAGGTGGAACCGCCGTCACCAGCACCGAGGGGTCCTATGCCATCACCGGCCTGCCCGCCGGCACCTACATCGTCAGAACTACGGCGGATCAGTACATCGACGACGTCAATAGCTCCGGGATCACGCTGGAATCCGGTGAGACCGTCAGCGACGTCGATTTCACCCTTACCCGCGGTGGTTACATCGCGGGACGGGTGACCGACGACGACACGGGCGACCCGATCGCCGACGCATTCGTCTTCGCTAGTGACGACCTTGGTGCCGGGCGACTCGCCATCACAAACTCAAACGGAGAGTATGAGATCACTGGTCTGGCAGAAGGGGACTGGGACGTGTCGGCGCGCAGTACTACTCATCTGTCGTCGGACCCCGTGGCGGTCGCCGTCGTACCTCCCAACACGACCGCGCTGGACCTCGCGTTGACTCGGGGTGGTTCCATATCCGGGGTAGTCCGCGACCAGGACGGCGGCAGCCCCATCGAGGGTGCCGTGGTTAGGGCGTTGTCGCCGGATAACACGGATGCTCTGCTTGCCATCACCGATGCGCTCGGCGCGTACGAGATCAGCCCGGTGCGCACCGGGACCTATGCCATCGAGGCCAAGGCGGACTTCTTCATCAAGACCCGCCTCGAGGGCGTGCCGGTGACCGAAGGCGAGGCCGTGACCGGTATCGATCTCGACCTGCCCCCGGGACACGTCTTCGAGGGGCTGATCACCGACTCCGCCGGAGGTGCCCCGATCCCCGAGGCGCGGATCACCCTCACCGTCGGTACGAACGGGTTCCACTATGCCTACACGGACGATGCGGGCGAATTCGCGATCACCGATCTGATCCCGGGGCTGTACTACGCCCAGGTCGCCGCCGGCGGCTTCTCCACCCATCAGCAGATCGTGGAGATTCCCGAGACGTGGGACACCACTCAACTCGACCTGTCTTTGTCCACCGGGTCGATGTTGTCCGGCGTGGTGACCGAGGCCGACGGCATAACGCCCGTGCAAGCACTGGTTATGCTGCGTTCCGAGAACGGTGCCTTGCTCGGGGTCACCCATGCAGATGAGGGCGGCTACTATCAGTTCAACGCAGTGCCGGTCGGAGCTTACCGGGTCCAGGCGTGG
>JAUWNF010000319.1 GCA_030612785.1 Phycisphaerales bacterium | reverse complement strand
TGGTGCCGATCCAGGCCCGCCTGATCGCTGGTTTTCAGCAGATCTACGGGGAACTCGAGCAGCGCAAGACCTTCGACGTTCTACAGATTCAGATCAGCGAGACGAAAGCCCGACTAGAGGCCGCCACGTCGCACCACGTTCGCATCCTCGAGGATGTACGTGCCGCCGAAGATGCCTTGATTGCGCTCATGAACGATCCGACCGTGGACCTGGCGGACGACATCGAGATCGTCCCCTCCGATGCGTCGGAGGTGCTCAAGCCGGTCTTGATCCCCCACCAGCAGATCCTCGTCGACCGCCTCGCCGAAGTGCAGGTCGCCCTCGATCACCGCGAGGAGCTCAAGGAAGCCAAGCTCCAGATCGACAATGCCAAGATCTTCGTCGGTGCGGCGAAGAACGAAGCCCTGCCACGCTTCGACGTCGTATTTCAGTACGCGGTCGACGGGCTTGGAGAGAGTGCCGACGACAGCTTCGACCAGGTCACCATGAACAATTACCACGAGTACTACGTCGGCGTGGAGTTGGAGTTGCCGGTCGGCAACCGCGCCCGCCGGGCGGCTGAGCGTCGCGCCCGGCTACAGCACGCCCAGGCCATCGCCGGTCTGGAGCAGGCCTTCGAGCAGATCATCCTCGACGTGAACCTCGCCGTCCGCCATCTGAACACCTCGTACGACGTGATGCAGCCGAATTACGCATCGATGGAGGCCAGCGAGGATCGACTCGAATCCACTATCATCCGGGCCGAACGCAAGGACTGGATCCAACTCAGCCAGGAACTCGACTCCAACAACGGGCTGGCCTACTCCCGCAAGGCCATGCTCGAATCGCTGGCGACCTACAACATCGCCGTTGTCGAGCTCGAAGGGGCCAAGGGGACCCTCCTGGAATATGACGGGGTCTCGATCACCGGCGAATCCGGTCGGTGAAACTCCTCCCCACACCCAGCATCGGCGGACCAACGACATCGCCTTTTCTGGTGACGGGGAACCGACCACCTGTCCGGAGCTTGCCGAGGCAATCCAACTAGCCGCCGACCTCAAGCGCTCCCACGAACTCGACGAGGTCAAGACCGTGCTGATCACCAACGCAAGTCACCTGGCCCGGCCGAGCGTGATCCGGGGGCTGGAGGTGATGGGCGCCGCGAATGGCAAGGTCTGGGCGAAGCTGGACGCAATTGCGACCGCCGTCGCATCCGCAACCGGGCTTCGGGTAGTAACGTACTGAAGTGCCTGCACCGCCTGAGCTACCCACGCATCGGACCGCCCACGGCGGGCTGGAAACCCAAAACCCCCATCCCGGACCTAGCGCTGATCGATGATGATCTCGTCAATCTGGGTAATGACTTCGATCATGGCCGTTCTGCCTCTACGCCGGGATCTGGTCAATGAAAGTGCTGAAGAGGTCCCATAGGCTAAAGAGCATGTCCCACATCGTCCCGTTCCTTTCCTCAAAAGAGTCAACGAAGCCGGTCGATTGGTTCACCTGCTGCTTTGGCCCTCCCTTGTGATTAACTGTGGCATCGTCACACTCCAGTGACCAGCTTTAGTTAATCTGCTCATTTTTACCAGAATCCCCAGGACCGCTAATCCTCACAGTACCAACTTCTGGCGTAGCGTTCCAGGGTGACCTCGACCAAAATGTCGCCCGGAAATGGGACATGTTCGCGCTGGAGAAGCGCGGAATTCAAGCTGGTAACCAAGGCGTAGCCAAGCGGTCTGGGGGAAATGGGCGTTCTACACCCCAGCCTATGTGTCCAGGTACAGTTGGTACTCGTACGGGTGCGGGCGGGTGGCGATCTCGTCGGTCTCATCGGCGCGCTTCGTGGCGACCCAGGCATCGATAAAGGCTTCTGAGAAGACTTCGCCCTTGAGCAGGAAGTCATGGTCTTGCGCGAGCGCGTCCATCGCTTCGTAGAGCGAGCGCGGCAACGGGGTGATCCTGCTCTTGAAGGCTTCATCCTGCCGGGCGAGGTTCACGTCGAAGGGCCCAAAGTTGTGATCGGCGGGGTTGAGTTTCGTCTGGATCCCGTCGAGCCCAGCCATGAGCATGCCCGCCAAAGTCAGGTAAATGTTGCCGGTGAAGTCCGGGGGGCGATACTCGATGCGCTTGTCCTTCGGCGAGATGGCGTAGCGCGGCACGCGGATCGCCGCGGACCGGTTGGCCAGCGAGAAGAAGAGATTAACCGGAGCCTCGTACCCTTCCACCAGGCGTTTGAAGGAGTTGGTGGAGGGGTTGGTCAGCCCGGTCAAGGCCGCGCCGTGTCGGAGCAAACCTGCGACGTAGTGCAGGGCAGTGTCGCTGAGATTGGCGTAATTCTTCTCGCGCTCGTCGTAGAAGATCGGCTTACCGCCCTTTTCGAGCTTTTGATGCACGTGCATCCCATTGCCGGCCTCGCCGAACACGGGCTTGGGCATGAAAGTGGCCAGCTTGCCGTGCCGCCGGGCCAGGTTCTTGATGACGTACTTGATGAGCATGGTGCGATCGGCCACCCTGACCAGGGTATCCAGGTCTATCTCGATCTCACACTGACCCGGTGCCCCCACTTCGTGGTGGTGGTAGCACACCGCGATGCCCATGGTATCGAGCGTCATGCAGATTTCCGAGCGCAGGTCGTGCAGATGCTCAGCCGGTGGGACGCGCATGTATCCGCGTTTGAGCGAGATGGGCGCCGTGGTTCCGTCAGACTCGACCTCGGAAGACTGGATACGAACGGAGGTGTAGTACGGCTCGTTGAGCACTTCCACGCGGTCGAATACGTGGAACTCGAACTCCGGGCCCATCCAGGCCTCGTCCGCGCTACCCGAAGCGCGCATGTAAGCCACCGCGCGGCAGGCGATCGTGCGCGGGTCCGCGGCGAGAGGCTGCTTGGTGTCCGCGGTCACCGTGCCGCATAGAAAACTGATGGTGGGGTGCTCCCAGAACGGATCGATGAAAGCGGTCTCCGGTTCGGGCAAGGCCGCCACGTCGCCGCTCTCGACCTTCCCGAAGCCGGCGCCGGACGAACCATCGTACCTCACACCTTCGTCGAAGTGTTCTTGCGTGAAATTCCGCGCCGGTATGGTGATATGCAGCCACTGTCCGGCAATTCCCACGACCTTGAGGTCGACCATCGCTATGTCGTGGTCGGCAATGTACTTAAGTGCTTCGGCAGGGGACTCGAACATCGTGATTCTCTTCCAGTTGACAGTAAGCGGTGCGGGACTAAACTGCCTTTGAGTATATCCACGCCGTCCCCATGGCACAATTGGATAGCGCGTCGGCCTCCGGAGCCGAAGGTTGCAGGTTCGAATCCTGCTGGGGACGTTCTCTGCTTGGCCAAGGCCCGTTCGCCTCGCCGGCGGCACGTGCCGGTTTGCTAATCACCACCCAGATAGTTCGTAAACGCGGTCGTCACCCGACTGGAAAATGAGCTTGAAGTACCTCGGGTCGTCCAGCTTTTCGAGGTGTTTCCACAATACACGTTCGTCATGCCCTACGTAGACATGCGTAATCTGGTGAGATCTCAAGAGGTAATAGGCCTCCTCGGATGAGTCGGTCTCCTGCAGGGCGCGGCTCACGTCGGCGAGGGCTTGTTGGTACCTCTCCCAATCGGCAGGACGAAAGACGAGCACATCGTCCTGGTCATCCATCACGCCGATCTGGCGGCGAATGGTTTGGGCCAGCTTCCGGCTTTCACCGCCATTATCACCCCAGTGGCCTTGCACGACGGCATCAAGGGGCAAGTGGTGTCGCATGAAGCGCATGGCCGCCTGTTCGTCGGGAGGGACACGCCAGGCCTCGACGTGGCGAGCCAAAACGCTCACCGGAGCCTCGTAAAACCCCATCGCCAAGCCCAACACGATGACTGTCCACACAAGCCGGAAGATAAGACGGCGGCGTTGCTTCATACGCTCTGCGTCGAGCTGCCACCCCAGCGGGTTTAACAGAGTCCGCCGTGCTTCGTTCTTGTCCAGGATACATGCCGCCATGATGGCAGTGAACGCCATCGGCAACATCATGATCTTCTGCCCGAAATCATTGTAGTAGAAGTGGCTTCTGACGGTCACGAACCCGAGAAGCGCCAGAATCGAACTGATCCACAACAAACGCAGCCCATCATCCCGCCACGCCCGCCGCCAGGTCGCCAAGCCCACGCCAAACAGGAAGAGCAGCTTGCCGCCGAAATCGAAAGTGAGCAGCATCGGCAGATCGAGGATGTTGGTCAGGATCCCCGGCCCAACCCACTGCTCGAAGATGGACCAATCATGCCCCGGCCAGTCCCAGGTCAGGCTCTTGCCGTGCCGCGCGGAGGTTTCGGCGTAGCCGTACAGGCTGGGAGACGCGGCGAGCAGCATCAACCCCGCGATCGCCAGCAATCCTCCCAAAACCCTTGCAGAGGCGCGGAGATCCCGGCGCAACTTGACGACTTCCAGCGCGCCCCAAACGGCCAGTGCCGGCATGATCCCCATCGTCACCCAAGTGCTCGAACCGATGAGGCTGGCTCCCAGGATTGGGCCCCAAAGCAACCACCCGCGCCATCGGCCGTAGAAGCTCAACAAGGTCACCCCGAGCACGGCGACGGTGATACCCTGCACGTTCTGTGGACTCCAGAGCATCTGGTTCAGGAAGTTGTGGACGCGGTAGATATTGTCGGCCCACGCGTCCATGACGATGACGATGCCCCCGCGTCCCAGCAGATAGTCAATCCCGAGTGGGATCAGGTCCAAGGCACCGACCAGTGTCGCGAAGCAGGCCGCCAGTGACGCCGGTGCGTCGCCTCCGCCTTTCAGACGCTTGGTGGCCATGTACACCATGCCGGTGAGCGACAGTCCGCCGATGCCGGCAGCAAGCCCGAAGCACAGTTCGAGGCTCGCCTTGCTCCAGACATGGAGCGTGGCCGGCAGAATG
>JAUWNF010000267.1 GCA_030612785.1 Phycisphaerales bacterium | reverse complement strand
CCCCCCCCCGGCCGAACCCCCCGGCACCGGCCCCCCCCCCCCCCCCCCCCCCCCGCCCGGCCCCCCCCCGCCGGGAAACCGGGCCCCCCGGCCCGGGCGCGCCGGGCTCGGATCAGCGGACGCTTGGTGCCACAAAAGATGGTCACACCCCCCGCTACACGGTTGCTGTTGGCCAACACGTGACCCGGCGGTACAATCCCGCACGCTTGGTGAATACGTGCGTGGACGGTCTTTTGCAGAGGTGACATGATGCAGGTTGGTATCGCGGGTGTCGGATACGTGGGGTTGGTGGCTGGAGCGTGCCTGGCCGATGGCGGCAATAACGTCATCTGCATGGACACGGACGAGAGCAAGATCAAAACGCTCAAAGAAGGTGGGATTCCCATCTACGAGTCCGGCCTCTTGGAGATCGTCAAGCGCAACGTAAAGGCCGGTCGGCTGAGTTTCACCACCGACTGGGCTCGGACGGTCAAGAAGTCCCTGGTTCTTTTCATTGGAGTGGGGACGCCGCCGGCGCCCGACGGATCGGCCGACCTGTCCGCCATCATGAACGTGGCGGAAGGGATCGGGCGGCACATGGACGGTTACCGCATCGTGGTGACCAAGAGCACGGTCCCAGTGGGCACACACAAGAAGGTGATCGCCGCGATCGAGGCGCAGACGGAGCATCCTTTCGACTACGTGAGCAACCCGGAGTTTCTGAAGGAAGGGGCGGCCGTCGAGGACTTCATGCGTCCCGACCGCGTGATCTTCGGCACCACCAACCCCGCGGTGGTGGAGATCATGAAGGAGATCTACGCACCGTTCATGCGCCGGGTGGAGCGTTTCCTGGTCATGGACCCCGCCAGCGCCGAGATGTCCAAGTACGCAGCCAACGCCATGTTGGCCACACGGATATCGTTCATCAACGAGATGGCCGGTCTTTGCGAACGGTTCGACGCAGACGTGGAGAGCGTACGCCGGGCGATGGGTTCGGATTCCCGGATTGGCCCGGACTTCTTGTACCCCGGCGTCGGGTACGGCGGCTCGTGCTTCCCGAAGGATGTCCGGGCCCTGATCTCTATGGGCGAGGAAGTGGGCCACCCGCTGTCCATCGCCCAGGCGGTACACAACGTCAACCAGCGCCAGCGAGTCATCTTTGCCGAGAGAGTGCTCGACTATTTTGGCGACGACTGTAAAGACACTACCCTGGCGGTGTGGGGATTGGCCTTCAAGGCCCGCACGGACGACGTGCGTGAGTCTCCCGCAATCGACGCGGTGCGCATGTTCATGGAGAAAGGCGCGACGGTCCGGGCCTTCGATCCTGAAGCCATGGAGAACGCCCGCACCGAACTGGGGGGCGCTCTGCAAACCTTCGACGACTGCTACCAACCCCTGGAAGGCGCGGACGCTCTGGTCGTGTTCACCGATTGGCCGGAGTTCCGCATGCCCAACTTCGAACGCATGACGCAACTATTGAACAAGCCGGTGATCTTCGACGGGCGCAACCTGTACGACCCGGCGGTGATGAAGAAGCACGGTTTGGAATACCACTGCATCGGCCGGTCGAACGTGGCCCAGTGGGCCCGCCGCAAGACCGATCGTTAAAGGGGCGTATACGCTTACGCCCCGGTTTTCCGAGCCGGGAGCGCCAGCGACCGGTGGACCAACCCCGCGCTCGGTATCGATACGGCTTGGGCCTGGCGATGGAGCCAATGAGTCCACAGATTGCACAGATTACGCAGATTTGAGAATGTGTGACATGACGAGAGCCGAAGGCAATCTGCGTCAATCTGCGAAATCTGCGGAAGTGGAGCGAGGGAAGTCCCGCACCGGCGCGAGGTTGATCTGCCCATACTCTATAAGGGCCAACGAATCCACACTCACTATCGGGCGGATTTCGTGTGCTTCGAGGCGGTCATCGTCGAACTCAAAGCCCTGGGCGAACTGAGCGGACGGGAACGGGCCCAGGTAATCAATTACCTGAAGGCAACTGGTCTGGAGGTGGCCCTGCTGATCAACTTCGGAGCCCGGTCTCTGGAGTACGAGCGTTTGATCTTAACAAAACAATCTGTGTCATCTGCGAAATCTGCGGATAACCACAAGTCCACAGATTGCGCAGAGTGGAGTTGAGCTGGATGGCCCACGCGCGGCATGCCAATAGTGAATGATGTAATTACACGGATTGGGTGGACAAGGCTATGTCGAAGATTCTGGTTACCGGCGGAGCCGGGTTTATTGGCGCGCACCTCTGTGAGGGGTTGCTGCGGCGGGGTGACACGGTCGTGGCACTGGACAGCTTCGATGACTTTTATGACCCGGCGGTCAAGCGGGCCAACCTCGCTGCCTGTTTGGAGAACGAGCGGTTCACCCTGGCGGAAGGCGATATCCGCGACGCCGATTTCGTGAAGGAAGCCACCAAGGGCGTCGACGCGATCGTCCACCTGGCGGCCCGGGCAGGCGTGAGGCCGTCGATCGAGCACCCGCTCCTCTACCAGGACGTCAACGTCGGCGGCACGATGGTAATGCTCGAGGCGGCCCGCCGACACGGCGTCAGACGCTTCATCTTTGCCGGCAGTTCCAGCGTCTACGGTAACAACGAGAAGATTCCGTTCTGCGAGTCGGACAACGTTGATTTCCCGATCTCGCCCTACGCCGCGACCAAAAAGGCCGGTGAATTGCTGTGCCACACGTACCACCATTTGTACGGTCTCGACGTAACCTGCCTGCGTTACTTCACGGTGTACGGCCCGCGGCAGCGCCCCGACCTGGCGATCCACAAATTCGCCCGTTTGATTGAGGCCGGCGCGCCCATCCCCGTTTTCGGCGACGGGAGCATGATGCGCGATTTCACGTATATCGACGACACCATTGCGGGCACGCTGGCGGCCATCGAGCGCTGCGGCGGCTACCACATCTACAACCTCGGTGAATCCACGCCGATCAGGCTGGACGACTTGATCGCCGCGCTCGAGCAGGCCCTGGGCAAGAAGGCGGTTATCGACCGTCGTCCCCGTCAGCCCGGCGACGTGGACCGCACCTATGCGGACGTGACCCTTGCCCGGGACGAACTAGGCTACCGCCCGGCTACCGATCTGGACGACGGCTTGGCCCGCTTTGTGGCGTGGTTCCGCAAACGGTCGGGTTGACCGAGTTTGCCGGGGCCTCGCCGACCGCGACGATCAAAAAAAGTTTCCTAACGTCCGCAAAACATTTGCACATCGGCTTTCCCTAATTGTAGGGTTTTCTGGAGAGGCGGGCGGACGATCCCAGCCGGCGGGACGTCCGAGCCGCCGCGCGCTCGGGAGACGTCTCACCGCCAAATCGACGGGGCCTGACCATTGGCCGGACGAAGCAACCATCAGCGCGGTCACTGCCTTCGGCGGTACCGCAGTAGTGTGCGAGCCTGCCCACCGCACGCGGCGGATCAGTTCGTGCTGTCGTGTTCGGTGGCTGGGCTGGGAGAGCACTGATTCGGTCTCAACCAGGAGGTGAAAGAAATGTGGCGCAGGATTAGACAAACCGTTAAGGGTTCCCGGCGGCGCGCGGTAGTCGCGGTACAGGTGGCGGTGGTGCTCACCATGTTGGTCGGCTTCGCCGCGCTGGCCGTCGACGTGAGTGCGATGTACACCGTCAAGGCCGAGTCACAGCGGACGGCGGACGCAGCGGCCCTGGCAGCGGCGTCGCGGCTGAGCGCTTACGACGAAGCCCTCGAACAGGGCGTCACCGTGGAGACTTTGGCCCGGTCCGCGGCCACGGAGTACACGGTGGGCAACGCAGTCTTGGGACGGCAACTCAATCTGGCCGAGACCGACGTTACCTTCGGGCACGCGGCATACAATTCATCCACGGGCGGCTACGATTTCAACCCGGGGCAGACGCCGTATGACGCCGTGCGCGTGGCGGTCCGTCAGACCGAGGACTCCAGCAACGGCGCGTTTGCCCTCTTTTTCGCCCCCATTTTCGGCGTGTGCAGTGCGGACGTATCTGCCGAGGCTATCGCCATGCTGGTCCCCCGCGACATCGCGATCGTCGCCGACCTGTCGGGTTCGCACAACGACGACAGTGAGCTGTGCCATTACAAGAGCGCCGACATCAACCTGCACGGGGTGTGGGACGGTTTTCCCGGTGGCATCGATGACGGCGCGGGCTCGCTGTGGGACGGCGACGAGTTTCCATTGGACGGAGACGGGTACAGCGCCCAGATGGCCGGCCCGGCGTGGGGTCTGTTCAAGGAGTTGGGCTACGGGACGGAGACGCTCGACGCGGACTTCGACCCGACCGCGGATTCCGGACTCATCGAGCTGCGCAAGTACCAGGACTGGAGCAACACGGTCCTGGAAAGCTTTCTGGCCGCCCAAGGCTACATCCCAGACGAGATCGACGCCATCATGTCGGACGCCCACGATGGGGACGGCGCCTGGGACGAGCGCGTGGCGACGGCGTTGGGATTCGCCCGCTGGGACAGCGGGGTGCCCGGGGGCCTGTGGGAGCAATTGGGCATCGATCCGGGCGACGCGGGTAACGGCAACGACTGGGTCGGCGGCAGCGAACTCACCTGGCTGGAAGTGTTCGGTGACCGGTCCATCTCCACGTCCAAGAGCATCTGGCGGGACTACATCAACGGTTACATGAACAAGAATTGGACGTCGATGTACTACGCCAACCACGACTTCCGCTATCGATTCGGGGTCAAGACGTTTATCAACTACCTGACGGAGCGACGCCCGAGCAACTCGCAGACGCCCGAGTTCGCCAATACCCACCAGCAACCGATGCAGGCGGTCAAGGAGGCCGTCGTGCATCTGGTCACCACCATCGAGGGCCTGGAGAGTGAAGACCAGTTGTCGCTGGAGATCTACGGTACCCGCGGACGGCACGAAGTCGATCTGACCGAGAATTACTATGAAGTGAGCAATCGGCTGAACGCGATGCAGGCGGGGCACTACGATGCATGGACCAACATGGGGGCCGGCATCCTGCGAGGCATTGAAGAACTCAACAGCGCCAACGCGAACCCGATCTCGCGCAAGGTGATGTTTCTGTTGACCGACGGTTATGCGAACGTGCCCTGCGAAGAGTGTAGCGGCGGCGATTACTCCGGTGGGAAGGTCTACGCGCGGACGGTGGCCCAACAGGCCGCCGACCAGGGCATCCAGATCTTCTGCGTGAGCGTGGGTTCCTACTGCGATGAGAGCCTGATGGACGAGATCGCCGTGATCGGTGACGGGGAGCACCTCAACGCGTCCGGGGCCGGCGGCGTCGCAGCGATGAGCGCGCAGTTGAATGCCATCTTCGAGCGTTTGGGCGGACGTCGCCCCGTGGAGCTGATCAAGTAGGGCCCGTTGACCGTCCCCGGGGGCCGACGATACTCTGCGAGCGCATTCGGGCGACACCGGATGAACTCGTGGAGGGGGTTCGCCGAACATACCGGGTGAAGCCATGTTGCGCTTCGGCGCAGGGGAGCTTGAACGTGCAGTCACGGCGCGCGAGATCGGTGGTCGCGGCGGCCGGCCTGATTTTGCTCAGCGGGTGTAGCCTGGTAGGGGCGTGGCGCGTCGT
>JAUWNF010000299.1 GCA_030612785.1 Phycisphaerales bacterium | reverse complement strand
GCCCCCCGAGAAACCGGAGCAAAACTGGACCTTGGTTGTCGCCCGCTTGTTCCGGCTCACACTCTCGGTGTTGGTCAAGATTGGGCGGGTAGTAAAGGCGCTTTGGGGGTGAGTTCAGGGCGAAGCGCAGCGAGCCCTGGGCAAGCCCACGGGGTGAAGCAAGCCCCCCAGACCCAGGGCTGACGGAGCTATATTTCTTCGCCCGCACCGCGGGCTGTTGGCGACGGTCCTTGCCCATACCACACTTCGTTAAACACGAACGCGTAATGGAGGGGCACCCAGCAATCGTCAATCGTCAATCTCCAAATCCCCTTTGGTTGCGGCGAAGCCGCGAGGCTGCTCTAAGCTCTCAGCGGCTCTGCGTTCATGAGTGATTCAGGTTGATGCCTACCGAGTTGGAAGCTAAGTTCGCCGTCGAAGCCCACGAGCCGGTCCGCGACCGGCTGGAGGAATTGCACGCACAATTCATCGGGCGCGTGTTGGAGAGCAACACGATTCACGACCGCCCCGACGAGGCACTGCGCCGCGCCGGTTGCGGGTTGCGCGTGCGCGGGATCGAAGTGCTCGAAGGGAAACCCCCATCCGCGACGCTCACCTTCAAAGGCCCGATCCAGTCCGCTACGTTCAAGAAACGCGAGGAGCTGGAACTCCCTCTGACCGAGCCCGAGGGCATGCGGCGTCTGCTCGAGGCCATCGGGTTCACCGAGGTCTTGCGCTTCCAAAAACGCCGCGAGAGCTGGCGACTGAACGATTGCCGAGTTGAACTCGACGAGGTTCCGCGTCTGGGTTGCTTCGTGGAGATTGAAGGCCCCAACGAGCATGAGATCCAAGCGGCGCAAAGTGCCCTCGGCTTGAGCGCTGCAAAACACATCCCCCGCGGATACGTCGGGCTGCTTATGGATTGACGATTGCAGATTGCAGATTGACGATTGGTGTGGTCCCCCGTCTTCAATCCACAATCGTCAATCGACACAGCCGCACCACCGCCGCGGTCGCGATAGCGGCGGTTTCGATGCGCAGCACAGAATCTCCAAGAGAGACCGGGCGCAACCCCGCGTCCAGGGCCGCCTGGATCTCCTCGGGGGTAAATCCGCCTTCCGGTCCGATCCAGACCGAGATATGCGTCAGAAGCCTTGGGGTCGCTTGTGCCGCCTTCGGGGAAAGACCCTCGGTCGGTTTGTGGCGAACGGCGTCTTCGCCGGTCGTTCGGCCTGCGTCTCGCAGGCCGCTACAAGACTGCCCTACCAGAAACGGCGCCAGCACTTCCGACAGCCGGGTTGCCGCTGCTCCGGGCGTGGCGATCAGATTGAGACCGCCGCCGCGCGCGCCTTTCACGGACTCGCGGTATGCTCGTGGCGGATGCAGGTCCGGCAGCCAGGCTTGTCCCGACTGTTTGCCCGCCTCGACGGCATACCGGCACCATCGGGAAACCGCGGAAGCGCCGGGCTTGACCACGCTGCGCGCGGCGATGATCGGCTGAATCGTACTAACGCCCAACTCGGTACACTTCTCGATGAGCACATGCTGGCGGGAGCCCTTCGGAACGGCGACGTGCAGGGTCAGGAGAGGCTCAGGCCGGGGAATGTGGGGCCTCAGCGCGCCCACCTCGACGGAGACCGATTCGCGAGCTACCAGCGTGACCGTGGCGTCGGCTACGGTTCCCTGCCCATCGAACAGTTCTACGGAATCGCCCACCCGAACCCGCATGACGGAGGAAGCGTGACGCGTCTCCTCTGGAGACAGCGCGCAGGTTCCGGGGCGGATTTGCTCGCAGAAATAGCGTTGTGCGGCCATAACGGCATTATCCCCGCCATCTGGGGATCAACAACCTGAACGCCGGGAGGGCTTTATCCGATAACCCGAGAAGAGCGTATTGCAAAACGAGTGCAGGACCGGCCTTCTCCCGGAACACCGGGAGCCGGATATGGAAACGCCGTGCCCGATAACCCCACCGACAAGCCCTCGAACGAATCGGCTCGGGACGCCTCACCCGCAGGAGACATAGACGACATCCTCTCGCAGGCTTCCAGCTTAGCCGACGAGCTAGCCGAACAGGTCGGAGTACCCGACGATCACGCCAGTCTGTCCCAAGACGATGCCGCGGTCTTGCCCGACGGCGACGCGATCGACGCTCAGTTGGCGCAGGTTGAGCAGCAACTTGCGGAGACGCAGTCGGAGGTAGCCGACCTCCCGGAAACGAAGCAACCGGAAGCTGCGCCGATGGACTACAAGGCCGCCGCCGCGGCCTTGGGCGATACGCTGGCAGACTCGCCGGAACCCGAAGTCGCCGAGTCGGTAGCTGACTCCTCACAGACTCCACCGACCAAATCCGCCACGGAAAGCCCCGCGCCTCCGGATGCCACGCCGCCCAATGAAGCCGCTGCTCAACTCGGCAGGCGAGAGTCCGACGCATCTGCCGAAGGGAAAGATGCGGGAGACGCCGTTGCTTCGACGGCGTACGAACTCAACCCCGAGGACTTGGCAGACGGCGAAGACCTTCCCACCTTCGACGACGCCCCGGAAGCCTCTCCGGTTCCCAAGCAACCTGATGGGGGGACACCGACCTCCCCGCCCGCCCAAGGTGGAGCGATGGCGACGAACGCGCTGGGCGCGATCTGTATGGCCCTGGAAGTGATCGACGCGCCCTTCCAGCGCGTGGGAGAAATGCCGCGGCGGGTTATCGGATGGGTGGGTCTGGCGTTGCTCTTCGCCGCCTTCCTTATTTTCGTACTCACGTTCTTCCAGTAGGCCGGTGCAACGCTCAGGCAAGCGCCTTGGCCGCAGCCTCGACTGGTTTTTGTTGGGGGCTGGCGGGTTCGGAGGGATGGAAGGAAGTTGCCAGGGTAAACGCACCAAACGGTCCCCGAAAAGGCACCAACAGCCAAGGCGCAAGTTCGGCCAGCTCCGTCAGCACAGCATCGCCCTCGACGATCTCGGGTACCGAAATGGTTACCAGGGTCTTGCTGATTCTGCGCTTGGCATCGCCGGCAGTCATGTTGGCCAACTCGCCGATCGCATCCAGCCCTTCCTGCAACGTGCCGGCGGTCTTGTCGAAGCCCTGAGCGACGGGAAGAACGACGTCGCGCGGAAACCGAAGGACCACGGCGCCGGTCACGCCCCCGAACATCCTGATAACGGCGTTCACGTGGTTCGGAGCAGAGGGAAGATGTCGAACGGCTTGTGGCGGCAGTATGCTCAGCTTCCAGCCCGCCATGACGACGAAGACCTTCTTGGTAGCCGTAATGAATGGGTTGATCAGCTCAACGTCCATCGATGCCGCCTGCCCTGCTCCCGACAATGAGGCGTCCCATCGAAATCATCGGCTGCCAGCGGTGCGATCCCAAGTGCTTATGTGGGGTCGGCATCGCGGTAGTTGTCCGTCCGATATAGCGGGCAGGGTGGCTCAACCACGGCCAAGAACCGCTCGGGGCAGACTGGTGACATGGTGGGTTTTTCGGCGCGGTCCTTGGCCGTGCCACCCATCAGTTGAGGGGGGACAGAAGACTATCCGTCGTTGGTCAGGTAGTTGTGCATCGCGGCGGCGGCGTCTTTGCCGTCGCCCATAGCCAGGATGACCGTAGCACCGCCACGGACGATGTCACCGCCGGCGAAGACGCCGGGCATGCTGGTTTGACGATTTTCGTCCACGTCGATGTTGCCCCACTTGTTGGTTTTCAGTTCCGGCGTGGTCTGGGTCAGCAGGGGGTTGGCACCCGTTCCGATGGCTTCCACGAAGACCTCGCAGGGATACTCGAACTCGCTCCCCGGGATGGGTACGGGACGGCGGCGGCCGGATTGGTCGGGCTCGCCCAGTTCCATCCGCTGACAGATCACGCCACGGACCCAACCGTCCTCGGTGCTCAGTATCTCGATGGGGTTGACCAGTAGGTCGAGCTTGACGCCCTCCTCTTCGGCGTGCTTGATTTCTTCGATACGGGCCGGCATCTCCTTACGCGACCGGCGGTAGACCAGCACCGCCGGATCGGCACCGAGGCGCCGGGCGGTGCGAATGGAATCCATCGCGGTATTGCCGCCGCCGACCACCACCACGCTGTTGGACCTGATAATCGGCGTGTCGGAATCATCACCTTTGAAGGCCCCCATCAGATTAACGCGAGTGAGGTATTCATTGGCTGAATAGACGCCCTTGAGATGCTCGCCCGGGATGCCCTGGAAAACCGGCAGGCCCGCACCGTTGGCGATGAAGACGGTGTCGAACCCTTCCTCATTCATCAGCCCGCCGATGGTGTAGGTTTGCCCGATGACCACGTTGCACTCGATCTTGACCCCAAGCTCCTGGAGCTTGCCCACCTCCTGATCGATGATGGCCTTGGGCAGGCGGAACTCGGGAATGCCGTAGAGCAGCACCCCGCCGGGTTTGTGTAAGGCTTCAAAGACGGTTACGTCGTGCCCTTTCTTCGCTAACTCGCCGGCACAAGTCAGACCGGCCGGTCCCGCGCCCACGATGGCCGCGCGCTTGCCGGTGGACGGCGGTGGGGTCATCGCCTTGGTCTGGTGCTGGCGGGCCCAATCCGCTATGAACCGCTCCAGATAACCGATCGCAACCGGCGTTCCCTTCTTGCCCCGGATACATACCTCTTCACACTGGGTCTCCTGTGGGCAAACCCGTCCGGTGATGCCCGGCAGAACGTTGGCGTCGTACATGATGTCGGCCGCTTTCGCCAGGTCGTCCTCGGCGATGGCCACGATGAATCCGGCGATGTCCACGCCGACGGGGCATCCCTCGACACACTTGGCGTCTTTGCATTGCAGGCACCGTTGCGCCTCGAGTTGGGCAGCCTCATAAGGCATGCCCAGGTTGACCTCGTTGAAGTTGTGCGCCCGAACCTCCGGTTCCTGCTCCGGCATGGTCTGCCGGGGGATCTTCATTCGTTCAGCCGGTTTCATGGTTTCCTCACAACAGTAGCTATCAGCTTTCAGTAGCGTCCGCTAGTCGTGTTTACCGTTCGGTGGCATGCCTAAGCGGAGCGGAGCGACGCGCAGGCATGTATCGATCGTTCGCCTGTCGATCGGCAGAATACTGCCCACGTTCGGCACCACCGGCACATCCCCTTGGCAGGCGACGTAACGCAATCTCAATCCAGGGGCACGATGGATACATGCCTGCGCCGGCCTCTGGCCGGCTTAGGCATGCCACCCGCCGATTGACACATGCCACCCGCCGTGGGG
>JAUWNF010000563.1 GCA_030612785.1 Phycisphaerales bacterium | reverse complement strand
TACCATCAGCGTGTTCCACGGAGAAAGTCCAAAACCGGGCATCCACGCGGCTCCACGCCTCATTGGTGGGGCGCTTTGCTCGATTTCTGAGCCGACCGTAAACTAATGCCGTTTTCAGCCAGGGAGTTTCGTTGTGCGGTCGGCGTCCCCGCCGGCCGTCCGGCCTGCGAGACGCAGGCCGCTACGAAGTAGGTCAGCGAAAACGGCATTAGCCATATGAACGCTTCCGGTCTTCCGCGAATGCCCGATCCCCCAAGTGCGCGTCGGGTGGCATACCTAAGCGGAGCGCAGCGACGCACAGGCATGCCACCCGCCGGAAGGCTGCTGCGGACATGCATCGTTGTGGCGGGCGCCCTGCTCGGCGGGGCGTGCGCGAAGACGGAGAAGGAAACCTCCGAGGGCTCCGCCCTGCTGAAACGGCCCAACATCGTGCTGATCACGGTGGAGTCATTGCGCACCGACCACGTCGGCTGCTATGGTTACGAGCGCGACACTACCCCGACAATCGACGCCTTCGCCCGCGAAGCGACCCTCTACGAAAACGCCTTCTCCGTGACCAGTTGGACGCTCACGTCGCACGCCTCCATCTTCACCGGACTGCATCCCTCGGCGCACAACGTCGTCCGCGAGAAAGATCGGCTGAACGACTCGTACAAAACGTTGGCTGAGATTCTGGCTGACTATGATTACCAGACCGCGGCGGTGGTGAGCGGCCCCTACCTCAAGAAGGCCTACGGTTTGAACCGGGGATTCGGGACCTACGACGAGACGCCGGTCTCGCCCCCCAAGGTCAACGCCCACAACGACATCACCAACGACCGGATGGAAATCCGGATCAACCATTTCCTGGAGAGAGTTCGCCGCGACGGGGACCCGTTTTTCCTGTTTCTATATTATTGGGATCCGCACTACCAGTATGTCCCACCGCCCCCGTACGACAGCATGTTCGTCCCCGAAGGGGCCCAGAAGCCGAAGAAGCGCCCCGAGTTTCACCGCTATTACAAGCTGGGCAGACACATCACGCCGGCGCAGCTCGAATACGTCAAAGCCCAATACGACGGCGAAATCCGCTGTACCGACGGGTACCTCAAGAAGTTGTTTGACCGCCTCCGCGCCTTGAACCTCTGGGACGACACCGCGATCATCCTGACCGCCGATCACGGTGAGCAGTTTTTCGAGCACGGATACCTGGGGCACAAGTATGGTTTGTATGTCGAGTCCCTGCACGTGCCGCTGCTGGTAAAACTCCCCGGCCAGAAAGTGGCCCGCCGCGATGCGCGCACGGTCAGCTTGATCGACCTGTTCCCCACGGTACTGGACCTCGGGCGTTGTCGGGTTCCCGAGGAGCACCAGGGACGGTCCTTGCTCGCCGAGCCCCGCGCCGCGCAGGAGCCCACGTTCTATGAACTCGTGGCCATCTGGTACGCGAAACGCAAGAGCACCGGTGAGAAGTGGTCCGAGACGGAGAACTGGTTCGCCATCCGCCAGGGCGATTTCAAGCTGGTGTGGCAGGAGCTTGCCGGGGTCACCGAACTCTACGATCTGGCCCAAGACCCCCGCGAGGTGTGCCCCATCACCGACGGGGCCGAGGAACTCGCCGCCGATCTCAAGTCGAGAATCGAAGACTGGCGCGCCGAAATGAAAGCGGTGAGCGACCGCGGCGGCGCGCCTACCCAAGCGGTGCTGAGCCCCGAGGAGGAAGAGCGCCTGCGTTCCCTGGGCTACCTCGATTGAGCATTGCCGAGTTGAGACGGGTATACGCTTCATGGGGGCTGGCGGGGTGGTCTCCCGGCATTTCGCCGCCGAACCGGGACAATCCCGCCGTTTGAGCGTGCGATTTCCCAACGAAATGCCCTTCCCAGATACCGTTCGGCGCCTTATCATACGAGCGATGAATAGAGGAGCGGAAGCGGGCGTGGGTCTTCCGGCCTTTGTCAATCGTGGAACACGGAACGTTTGTTTCCCGTACGGAAAGGGTTTTAGAATGTCCGGAATATTCTCATCGCTATTGATGAGTCTCCTGCCGAGTCTGATCTCGCTGCTCCTGAGCCTGTTCACCGGCGGCCTGACCAGCACCGTGTAGCTGTTCTCTGACGGAGCTAGTGCCGTACGGATTCGGAATCGGCGCCAACCGGCCTCTGTGTGAGCCATGCTGGGGTTGCGCGCATGTTGTGGACATATCGGTTAGCGATTCTCCTTGCAGGCGGGACGATCGGACTTGTTGGTTGTTCGCAGCCCAGCCGGATGCGCCTGGCGCACGGTGGTCAGGCGAATCCCCACGGGTTAGCCTGGTGGTATGTAACCTTCGAGGACGACGTGCGGGCACCCATCGTCGGCATCGAGATTTCGGCGGGTGACTCGCAAACCGACCAATGGATGCTGACCGACCGTGGCGTACGCTGCTACCGTTATCAGGGAAGCAGGCTCACCGCCGCCGGTCCGCCATTGCCAACCGTGGCGGCGCCCGAGGATTTAGAGCAGACCCGCGACTGGTTGCTGCACTATCTCCCGCAAGCGGTCCCACACCGTGCCCTTCCACCGGGTGCTTTGGGGGACCCGCCCCGTGACCCGCCTCGTACCAGGAGATGGGAAGCTGGTGCTCTCGCGGCGCCGCCCTCGATGGCCCAGGTTGTCGAACTTCTGAGCACGCACTGGCCTGACCTCCTGGTTGACCCGCCGGCGCACCTGACCCCGTACGAGGTGGCCTACGAAATCGAAGCCTTCCCCCACGGCGTGGGGGAGCTGTTCGCGGCGTCCAAGGCCCTGGGCGAGTGACCACAACACCTGTTGTTCCCCGCAACCGGTTCGGTTGCAGGCGCGTATCGTTGGGGACCGATAAATGGTGTTGTGGCGGCGCAAACCGAAAAAGTCGTGTTCGTTCGCGGCACCGGCCGATGCGGGTCAAAGAACCTGGTCACCCAGCTCGGTCGG
>JAUWNF010000567.1 GCA_030612785.1 Phycisphaerales bacterium | reverse complement strand
GCACGGGAGACCGACCGTTTTCGACTTTGTGACAGAATCGGCGGGCACGAAACAGAGCACCTCGCTGGACCGAGAATCCTTTCTCGGTCCCTGACTCCATAGGAAAGGATTCCCGCGGCAGATAGGTGCGAGAAGGGATTCTCCCCCCTCTCCCGACAACGCCGCCAGGGTCGATCTTCTGCCCCGATGGGCCCTCCAGCTTTCGGGTGTGACCATCTTTCGTGGCAGCTTCGCTCGCGGTCATTGCGTAGGGCAGATTCCACCCGCCAGGAGAGCCCAAGAAGCCGGGTAGAACCCGCCCCACGGTTGCAATGCCACAATCCCTGGCCACACCGGTAGAGACCGTTTGTTGTGTTTTGCGTTTGACATCATGCCCTAGTGCTCCGACGCACGTAATTTGATGGACGCCGATGCAACTTCGGGCCGATGGGAAGGAGGGTTCCTAAGAGCAAGGAGTGCAACGGATGGTCAGGAAGACCGCGAAGTACAAGGTGACGTTGACAGACGAGGAGCGTGCGGGATTGGAGGTTTTGATTTCAGCGGGGAAATCCGCGGCCAGGAAGCTGTGCCGGGCACGGATTCTGCTGAAGGCCGATGCCGGGCCGGGAGGACCAGCCTGGGACGATGGGAGGATCAGCGAGGCCTTGGAGGTTGGCCGGGCGACGGTAGAGCGCGTGCGTAAGCAGTTTGTGGAACAGAGCCTGCAAGCCGCCTTGGAGCGCAAGAAGCCGGACCGTGAGTACGAACGTCGGCTGGACGGTCAAGGCGAAGCTCGACTCATCGCGCTGGCGTGCAGTCAAACGCCGGAGGGTCGAGAGCGATGGACCCTGGAACTGCTGGCCGAGCGGATGGTGGCGTTGAGCTATGTTCCGGCGTTGTCGCGTGACACGGTCCGGCGGACGCTCAAAAAAACGAGCTGAAGCCATGGCTGAAGAAGCAATGGTGCATTCCTCCGAAGGCCAACGCGGAATTCGTGTACAAAATGGAGGATGTGCTAGAGGTGTACCAGCGGCCCTATGATCCCAAGCGTCCCCAGGTCTGTTTGGACGAGGCCAGCAAACAGTTGATCGGTGAGACGCGCCTGCCGGTTCCAGCCGCGCCGGGCCGAGAGGCACGGGAGGATTACGAATACGTGCGCAACGGAACGGTCAACCTGTTCATGATGTCTGAACCGCTGGCGGGCCGGCGGCATGTCAGGGTGACGAACCGTCGAACGAAGAAGGAGTTTGCGGAGGCCATCAAGGAACTGGCGGACGAGCGGTATCCGGACGCCGAGAAGATCGTCCTGGTGATGGACAACCTGAACACGCACTCGCCAGCCTCGTTGTACGAGGCGTTTGAACCGTGCGAAGCACGACGGCTCGCCGAGAAACTGGAGATTCACTACACGCCCAAGCACGGTTCCTGGCTGGACATGGCCGAAATCGAATTGGGCATCATGAATCGACAGTGCTTGAACCGTCGCATTGGTGACGCCACGACGCTTCGACGCGAGGTGGCCGCGTGGGAGAACGATCGTAACCGGCGGGCCACCAAGGTGAACTGGCGGTTCACCACCGCCAATGCTCGAATCAAGCTCCGACGGCTCTATCCATCAATTGAGTAGCGTCGGAGCACTAGTGCATCGACAACCTTGATTCTGCGGGTTGCATCAAGTGAGTGGCCCATGGCTTTAGCCTTGGGGGACACGAATTCGCCCGTCGTATTCGCGTTCCCCACCCACCGGGTCAGAGCCCGGAGTGCAAGCGACGGGTTGCTAAACCCCGCGCTGGCGCTTGGGGCTCGGATCGGTGCCGCGGATTCACGCGCGGTTGTTGCGCAGTGCAATGGCGGCGTTGCGTTTGAGCATGGCCAACGTGGCCCGTTTCATCGCGCTGCCTTGCAGGTGGCCACGGTAGTCGTCCCCAGTCCAGGTGAGCATGTCGCTTAGATCGGGACGGGGTCCGGGCGGGCGGAAGGCGAAACGCGGCTCGTTGGTGTGCGGTGCCTTTCGGTTGAATGGGCATACCTCCTGACACACGTCGCAGCCGAAGACCCACGGGCCCATTGGTTCGTGGAACTGGGCGGGGATTTCTCCCCGGTGCTCGATGGTGAGGTAGCTGACGCAGCGCGAGGCGTCCATCTGATGAGGGGCAACGAGGGCTGACGTGGGGCAGGCCTCCAGGCAGCGCGTGCAGGTGCCGCAATGGTCTTCCGCGGGTTTATCGGGCGGCAGATCGAGCGTGGTGACCAGGGCCCCGAGGAAGAAGTAGCTGCCCAGTTCGCGGCTTACGACCATCGTATTCTTGCCGATCCAGCCGATACCAGCCGCCGCCGCCCACTCCCGTTCGAGAAGCGGGGCGGTATCCACACAGGCCTTCGCGTCGAAAGGCCCCGGCAGGTCCGCCCGTAGCCGATCAGCGAGCGAGTGGAGCCTTTTCTTGACGATTTTGTGGTAGTCGCCACCCCAGGCGTACATGGCCACCCTGCCCTGGGGGCCGCCGTCGTCGGGCGCCGAATCTGGCTGAGACTGATGGTAGAGCAGGGCGACGACGATGACGCTGCGGGCACCATCGAGGAGCCGGCGCGGGTCGATCCGCTCATCAAGGTATCGGCGCAGGTAGGTCATCGAGCCCGCTTTGCCGGCCTCCAACCAGTCGCGGAGGTAATCCCCGCGTCCGATAGCCTCCGCCCGGGCAATGCCGCAATGATCGAATCCGGCATCTCGGGCCAGCTTCTTGATATGGCGGGCACATTCTTCCGGTGACATGCACGCATGGTAGCCCCCGGACTGACCGATAGAAACCGCGGGTCTCTCTATTGACGCAGCGGGGGGATGCCCATAGCTTGCCTCGTTCCCCACTCGGCGGGTGGGGCGGGACCATCTGGCTGCCGGAAGCGATACCACCACCATGTTCA
>JAUWNF010000307.1 GCA_030612785.1 Phycisphaerales bacterium | reverse complement strand
ACTCGTTTCCCGAAATAAGAACTCACCATTACTACTGCCCCGGTCCCTTCGCGGACCTGGGCGCCGGCCACAACCCGAGTGCTGTGGGCCGCTGTCTCGCTTAGCGTTGCGCTGCGGATGCTTCTTCCCCAAGAAGATCTGTCAGCGTCCGCCTCTCCCCCGCTTCGTATCCTCCTACCCCGAGGTTCAGTAATTCGTCTCCCTTGGCTGATATGGCGACACCCGCACGCGGGGCGCGTACTTCGAGGGCAGCCTATCCTGCAACAGAGTGCTGTACTTGTATTCCACGGCCCGCGTCGTCTCTCCGTGCAAATCGGCAAACAGGACGTTGAGGTATCCGCCCCGGTGGCGGCTTAACGGCATCCTCCGGGACCAACGCTGCTGGAAGTCGCCCAGATACGGGCCGGGGGTCTGCGCAGTCATAATCAAGTTGGCGAGATGTTCCTGGTCCCCGAATTGCGCTTCACTCTCCGCCCCCGCCTCGAAGATCAAGCCCACGGTGCTGGGCCCCCAAACCCGGTCCAGGTTCCCACGCAGGCGCCAGCCGCCTTTTCCACCGGCACAGGGGTGTCCGTCGGGATAGCCGAACTCTCCCGGGCACCCGTACCACTCACCCTCGTAGAGGGCCGCCCGCCAGCCCCCGGGCTTGCCCGCGTGGTCCTCGACCTCCACACCCACGACGTCCTCATTGATGCCGAAGCTCAAGTACCCCCAGTAGGACAGGTTGTCACCGCCACCGGGGATGGGGTTGTTCGGGTCGCCGTCTCCTGGCAAGCTCGTCTCGCGCGGATAGTATGGGGTGGAAATCCGCACCTTGTCCGCCGGGCAAGTGACGATCTCCAGGTCCTTCTTCATGAACTCCGTTTTGGTGAGCACGTCGTCCGGAGTGGCCCGCACCCCCCAATCCCAGTTGTAGCCGTAGCCGATCCCCGAGGCTTGGGCAATCGCCACCGGCCAGGCGAGCAGCTCGCCACCACCGTAGGCGTACTTCTGGTGGGCGGAATCCGCCGTGTTAACCCCGAACTCATCCGTGGCCAACTGAAAATGGTTATTATGATCCGCTGCGAAAACGGTGGCCGCCTGCCCGGTGCCGCGGATGTGCGCCAGGCACTTCACCAGCTTGGCCTGGTCGCGGGCCCGGCTCAGCGCGGGGAGCAGGATCGAAATCAGCAACGCAATAATCGAAACCACCACCAGGAGTTCGACCAGGGTGAAACCGTGGGCACTCTGCCTCGATCCGCCGTTCCGGTCGGGTGTATCCGTCGCCTGGGCAGACCAGCCGTGACCGAGCTTGGCGTGGAGCATGTCGAATTCACCTCTGGTACTTGGAAGCCGTAGGCCCTTTGCGACTCTACGCGAACGAGCCACCCCTTGAGCCCACTGCGCGTTCCCCCCGCCTTGTGCCGGCCCGCGGCCGAGTCGTCCCCTTCAGGAACGAACCGAGAAGCCGAACACCTCAGTATAGTGGATTATGCCCAAAAGTGTCAATGAGAATCGTCGCCCGCATGGCGCTTGGGGGACGCCCCACCCACAAAGATCAGTTGCCCGGAGAGGGCCGGGGAAACGGTCTCGAACCGGCCGTCCGGGCGAATGTGCCTTATCCGGCCCGACGTGTCGATCCGGGCGGACGGTTCCGTGCAGAAAGTTCTCAGTTCCACCGCTCGCCCCGGTCGTCCGATGGTCAGCACTACCCGGTGGTCCGCGGTATCGCTGTTGACCAGCACGACCGTCTCCTGGGATCGGTGACGCCGGGAAAAGGCCACCAGGCGGCGTGCGTCGTCGGCGAGGATCAGGCGGAACCGGCCTCGGCGCAGCTCCACCCGGGTGTGGCGCAGGCGGGCTAGTTCCTCGTAGAGCCTCAGCACATCGGCACGATACTTGGGGGCATGAGTCTCTGACCACCACTTCGGAGCCCGGCAGAACGGATCATCGCCGCCGTACATGCCGACTTCGTCGCCATAGTAGATGATGGGGGCCCCGGGATAGGTGAATTGGAAAAAGGCCGCCAGCCTCAAGCGGCGGTAGGCATTCTCGTCCGGTTGCAGCAGGTCCCGCTGGGGAATCCTCCCCGTCGGCCCACGCCGGCGCTGGGGGTCGGTTAACATGCTTACCGCTCGCTCGGTATCGTGGCTGCCCAACAGATTGAGCATGCCGAGCGTCACCTCGTTCGGATGGTCCCGGCGAACGGCAGCCAACTCCTCGACGAAGGCCCCGGGCAGGTAGCGACCGCCCCCCTGGCTGAAGAAGCGCACCACCGGCCCGGAGAAGCGGTAGTTGGTCACCACGTCAAACTGGTCGCCGGACAACCAGGCCCGCGCCTCCGTCCAGATTTCGCCGATGATGACCGCTTGCGGGTTAATTCGCTTGACCTCTTGCCGAAAACGCCGCCAGAACCCGTGCGGCACCTTTTCGGCGGCGTCCAAGCGCCAGCCGTCGATCCCCTCCGACGGATTGCCGTCGTCGTTGGGGTCCATCCAGCGCCGGACCACCGCGAACAAGTACGCTTCAACGTCCGGGTGAAGCCCGTCGCCGAAGTGCTTGAAGTTTACCAGGCGCCCGTTGGGCCCATCCCACGCCTGCCAGCGCAGCGGCGGCCCCCAATCGGTGACGTCGAACCAGTGGGCATAGCGCGACGCCGGTCCGTTGGCCTGCACGTCACGCCAGGCCCAGAACTCGTCCCCGACGTGGTTGAAAACGCCGTCAAGAACCACCCGGAACCCCTGGCGATGAGCCTCCGCCAAAAAACCCAGAAAGACCCGGTCACTGTCGGTCCACTGCCACGTGGTGGGGTCCTCGGTCTCGCTGGTCAACCGGGCGGAACCATCCACGACGCCGTAGGTGTCATCCACGTGGCGGTGGTCGGCGGTGTCATATTTGTGCTCGCTGGGAGCCTGAAAAATGGGGTTGAGGTAAAGCGCGTTGACGCCGATCGCGCGAAGATGGGGAAGCTTGCTCCGCAACCCCCGTAGATCACCCCCATACCGCCGCCCGAATAGCCGATGCCGCAACGGCGGTTGCTCCCCCGGCTGGAGCTTGGCCCAATCGTCAGTCCACGGCAGCGTCCCCGGCGGATCGTTCCGGACGTCGCCGTTGCAAAACCTCGACACGAATACCTGATACCACACGGCGTCGGCCGACCACTCGGGAACGACCTGGTCCGCCGCCACAGCCGGCCAAGCGAACAGCAAGGCCCATCCCACGCACCAGGCGCATCGCTCACAGCCGTTACGATTATCCATCGACCTCATGCCTTCACCCACGCGGCGGTCCGTTCCGGCCAGCGCGCCCAGTTCGCCCGACCGATTTCCGGTTGAGTAATCGTCGCCGGACACTATACTATAGGGTTGCCAATCGTTCCCGCGGACGAGACTCGGTTTTTTGGCTTTGGCAAAGCCCCGGAGTTCGAAAACATGGACAGCAACGACTTCCTTCTCCAGCAGTTCATGACCCTGAGAGATGAGATCAAGGCCACCAAATCGCGGATTTTTTGGATTGTGGCCATGGGCTTGTTCGGCGTACCGGTCATCACGTACCTGGCGGAACGTCTCGAGCAGGCCCAGGTGGTCACCCTCATGATCCCCTACGTGGTTATTGTGCTGCTGGTCATGTTCATCGCCGAGCACAGCGCCCTGATGCGTGCCGGGCAGTACATCCGCCGCAACGTCGAGCCCAAAGCGGGTGAGGCCTTGGGTTGGGAAACGTGGCTGGAAGGTCACCCGGGTGTGCGCCTGCTGGATAAGCACTTCTTCGCCGTGTTTATCCTGGTTTTCTTCGTTTACTACTTCATGTCTATCGGTTTTGCTGTACAGGATTTGTTGGTCACCGTGGCGGAGGACGCCACCCGGCTGTGGTGGTTGATCGCCGCCGTCGTCACCTACGGTGTCGGTGCCGTCTGGGCGCTGTCCACCCTGCTGCATCACTGGAGGTCGGCCACCGGAACCTCGTTCGACGCGTAACCATTTGTGACCGTCCCGCCGATTTGCTACCATAGTGTTCGGGGATCCGCAGAGCACGGAGGGGCTCCACCGGCCGTTCCGAGCCAAACTGACACACGACACCCCGAGGAGGAGAAGCATGCGCCCCGCAATTATCCTGATCGTGACTTCAGTAATTCTCTTGGCTGGCCCGCTGCCGCCGTTGGCGATGGCGGGGATCACTATCGGTCCTGGTCCGTGGATCGGCACCGATACGGCCGGCAACAGCTACAACGAGGAGTTTCAGGATTGGACGCACGCCGACTGCCGGGCCTTGGACGGGGCCGGTGCATTCGTGGGAGGGCGCTACAACTTCTACGACGGCTACGACGACTCCCGCGACCTGATCGCCTTCTACTCCCGCGAAGAAGGCGATAACTACTACTTCCGCGTTGATCTCTACGATCTGAACGACGGGACGGGGAGTGGTTATCTGGACAACCTGGACATTTACGTTGCTATAGACACCGATGGCGAATGGGAGTCGGGGCAGCCCTGGATGCCTGATTTCACGGATGTCCAGGTCGATCCGGCCCACTGGTGGGAGGTGTGCATCAAGCTATACGACGCGGCCAACTACGACGTCGTGGAGGGAGTGTACTGGAACTCCATCGGCGGTTTTCTGGGCGCCTACTACAACAAGGACATCGATGCCGTCGAATTCGGCATCACGCGGCAGACGCTGATCGATCACGGCTGGAACGGCTCCAGCGTGATGTACTTCACCGTCATGACCACCAAAGACAACTACAGTGGTCAGGGCGAAATCCCCGGACACAGCGACGCGACGGATACGTTTTACGACGACGGGCGGGGCTACGACGACGGCGTGATTAACGGAGCCGTCCCCTCGGACGCGAGCGTCGGGCGGGCCAAGTACGCCTCGATCGCCCACGGAAACCAGTCGATCAACCAGACGGACGACCTGCACATCCACATCTATGACCCGGCCACCGCAGGCACGTATGATACCGGCTTCATCAGAACGCTGGATACGCACGAGATCTTCAACGTGCCGATCAACATCCACATGAGTGGTTCGTTGATCGTCGCCGCCCAGTGGGCACAAGCCGATCCGGCAGACCCGTATTACTCGCTGATCGA
>JAUWNF010000450.1 GCA_030612785.1 Phycisphaerales bacterium | reverse complement strand
CGCGTGCTGACGGCTAGGCACCGTGGTTCAAGGGGTGGACTATATGCAACTGCCAGCGACATAGGGCGAATTCTTGCTCGGGTCTCCCTGGCGCGCTCGAGTCTGTGGCGGCACCCGACTCATGGTTTCCAGCGGGCGCAGTGCCCCCCGGGGCCTACCCGGTTTCTTCGTCCGAAAACGGGCGGTGCTTTAGCTTACCGGACTGATTACGGCTGGGCCGGCGACGCGCGGGGGATGTGATAAACGCTGACCGTTTGGAGTTCGGCGACGCACGCCGTCGCTGGCCGAACTTGCCTGAGCGTCTCGACGAAGAGTTCGGCGTTTTCCGTTTGCCCGGGTGTCGTGGGCACGACGACGTAGTCGGGCCGATATTCGTCCAGAGCCTCGGCCCACCTCTCGGGATTCTTAGGCCAGGTGAACTCCATTACCGTGGTGGGCATGTCGAACACGTACACTGTCTCTCTCACGTTCAGATGTGCCCACACGGCGGGAGGAGCGGGATGAAATCGGTCGCGAATGCGGACGATATCTGCCAGGCGTGTGGTCCAGAAGGCTTGATCGGAACGTATGCTCGCCCACAGGCGGCTGCCCAGGGTAACCTGACCGATAAACACGGCGGCACCAATGGCCGCCGAGGCCACCAGGGGACCACGCCGATGCCAGATCTTGCCGGCCAGCCAGCGGTAGGAGGACAGCAGTGCCGCTACGAGGAAAGGGGCCACCGGCCAGCACAGCCGGGCAGTCGCGCCACGCGCGAGAGGCCAAAGAGCGATCACGGAAAGATAGACGCACAGGAAAACCCAGATGGGTTCCGCACGCCACAACCCCCGCACCACCAGGGCGAGGGGCACGATAATCCAGACGAGCAGCAGCGCTCCCCAAACAAGCGTTTCGACGGACGGGTACTGCGACGGAGCGATTTCGCCGAAGATGAGGCCACCGCCCCGGCTGAGCAGGTTCTTGACCGTCTGTACGATGATCGACCCACGTGACGACCCGGCGACCGTTCCGTATCCGCGCATGAGTATGTTAATGTTCTCCGGCATCGCGGCCCCGACGTAGAGCGTGGTATAGGCCCGCCAGGCGCCGAACGCCACTGCCGGTACTCCCAAGGCCAGCGCCCCCAGCACCGCTGCGCGGGCGGTGGTGAGCTTTCCCGCCAGACGGTGGCGCAGCAGCACGTACGCGCACGTGGCAATAAGGGTCATCCCGGCCGAGCGCGTGAGGATCGCCGCACCGGTCACCAGGCCAAACAGCAATGCGCTGCGCTTGCGGGGCCTCTCGGAGGCGGTCAGCCTGACCAGCAAGATCAAGGCGAGATTCTGGAAGAGGGTGTACGGATACTCGCTGAGGATGAATTGGGTGCTCCACCAGAGAGGGACCGACGCCGCAACGCAGGCCAGCGCCGTGAGCGAAACCCCCGCGCCCAATTCACGCCGCAGGATCATGCCGGCCAGGTACAAGGCTGTGCCGAACGTCAGAGCGAGCATCACCCGCACGGGCAGAAACGGATTGGCTGTCATCCTGAAAAGGGGCGCGAGCAACACCGGAAAGCCCGGCGAATGTTTGGCCTCTCTGCCACCATTGAAGAGATACCCGTCACCGCGCGCCAGCGAACGGGCGAGGTCCGCATACTTGACCGGGTCGGGGCCGCGCGGCAAATCCGAACTCGCCAGCAACAGGGCGACCACAACAGGAACCAGAACGATGCCACACGCCAACCACCCCCAGTGCCGTTCATACCACGGCACGGCACGCGGAGAGACGCCACCGTTGGGGATACCTGGGATGCTCAAGTTGCGACTCCCACGGGCTACCGGTTTTCCGCGGCGCCGCTTCTGCCAGTTCAAGCGCCGCAATCGCCATGGTAGACCTCAACCAGGCGCTTGTCACGCAGGTGCTTAACGCCCCGGAGCGGTGTCCAGGGCGGGCGCACCCAGCCGGGAACGTTCCAACCGGTTGACCACAATCGCACCCACGGTGTCGCCGAGCACGTTGGTCGAGGTGCGGAACATGTCCAGAAATGCGTCAACCGCGAAGATCAGCGGGATATAGTAGATGGGCAAGTGTACCGCGCTGGCCACCAGCACCATGGTGACCAGACCCGCGTCGGGAACAGCGGCCGCACCAACGGAAGCAAGCACAGCCGTAATGAAGATCAACAACGTGGTCATGGCGGTCATGGTGATCGAGACGTCATCGAGCCCGCCGTAAAGCTGGATCAGGAAGATCACCGCGACCCCCTCGTACAGGGCGGTCCCGTCCATGTTCATGGTCGCCCCCAGCGGTAGCGAGAAGTTCGCCACCTTCGGCGACACGTTCAGTTTCTCCGTAGTATTGGCGATGGTCACCGGTAAGGTCGCGGCGCTGGACCGGGTGGTAAACGCGATCATGTACGCCTCACGGATTCCCCGAAACAGGCGCAGCGGCGTGACCCCGCCGATCACCCTGGCGATCGCAACCAATATGCACACGTGAACCAGGATCCCGCCGAGGACCGCCCCGCAGTACCAGCCGAGGGTCTGGAAGATTTCCGGTCCGTTGCGGGCGACCAGGCCGGCCATGATGCACCCGATCGCAAATGGGGCCACGGACATCAGCCAGCGGGTAACCTGCATGATGACCGCGTTGAGGCCTTGGAAGAAGGAAACCACCAAGGCGGCGCGCTTCCCGACCACCATGCACGCAATCCCCAAGAGCAGGGAGAAGAAAATGATCCCCAGCGAGTTGGGCGGACTGGCGGATAGCGACTGAAAAGGGTTCATCAACAGCGGGCGGACGATGTCGTCCTTGAAGATGTCGCCCGCGGTTCGGCCACGGGCCCCGGCCAGCTTCTCGTAGCGGTCGGCCTCGGT
This sequence comes from Phycisphaerales bacterium, assembly GCA_030612785.1. GTDB lineage: Bacteria > Planctomycetota > Phycisphaerae > UBA1845 > UBA1845 > JAAEQG01. Next base: position 847 of record JAUWNF010000450.1, on the reverse strand, counting down.
CCCGCCGGTATGCTCCACGCCTTCCTGTTCAGCCAGCCACACGAGATACGCCGTGTTCGGGCGGTCGTCGGCAGACAAGGCCGGTTGCCCGGTGGTCTCCTGATAGGCTTGACGGCGCTCGTCGAGTTCGGCCACACGACGGTTACGCACCTCCACCGAGGCGGCCCTCTTGCCGGGCTGAATCGTGAGCACGAATACCAGACCGATGATGACCGCGATCGTGGTGGTGCAGAAGTAATAGGCCAGCGTTTTCCACCCGATCGCCCCGAGCTCCTTCATGTCCGGCAGGCTGGTGACGCCTGAGACAATGCTCGCCAGAATCAGGGGGGCGATGATCATCTTCAGCGCCCCCATGAAGACCGTGGGGCCGAACAGATCAAGCCACCACAGCGCGTGGGTATAGACTGCCTGGTAGGTCTCGTCGGGGCTTCGCTTGATCGCCCAAAGTCCGAGACCGATCAGCAACCCGCCGATCATGCCGATGAAGATCAGATTGTGGAGCTTGATTCGCACGCAAACCGCGCCCTGGACCGCGTCACCGTGGCTGGAGTCTAACCGGAGGGCGCCTTGCTGTCACCTGAACCCTGGAGCCTTGGCGATCGGGTGGTGTGGCGCGGGTGCCCCCGTTTCGCCGGCCACTGGGGCCGGCGATCGGGGTGGGGAATCCGCAGGCCGCTACGAATGTGGGTCAGCGAGGATGGCGCTAGTGTAGTCGGTCACGCTGTTCGCATCCTATTCAGGGTGGCACAGGCGTCTCGCCTGTGGCCTCACGGGCGGGACGCCCGTGCCACCCATGATGCAGAACTTCGGCGAAGGTACACTATCGGAGTTTTCAGGCGATCCACCC
>JAUWNF010000369.1 GCA_030612785.1 Phycisphaerales bacterium | reverse complement strand
TTGACGATTCGACCTTGCGCGTGACGCTGGACCGTCCCTGCCCGTACTTTCTCGACCTCTGCGCCTTTCCCACGTTCATGCCCATCCACGAGAGTATCGAACTGCTCCGCGAAGACTTCCGTGGTACCGGGCTCACCGAGGAAGGACTGGTGGTTTACGACCAACAGTGGACCAAACCCGACTACCGCGCGCGCGGCTACCCCGGTCTGATCACCAACGGACCGTATCGACTGACGGAGTGGTCGTTCAAGCGCCGCGTGCGGCTGGTGCGCAACCCGTTTCACCACGATCACGACCGCATTGCGTGCGACACCATCGACCGCGTGGTCTACAGCGATGCGAACACGGCGGTCATGGCCTATGAAGCCGGCGACGTGGACTTCCTGCCGGGAATGGAGGTTCATTACGACCACAAGCTCATTGAGTTGGCGGAGAAGGGGCTCCGCCCCGACTTCCATAACCCCACCGTGCTGGCGACGCATTTCTACGTTTTCAACTGCCGTGATGAGGAAGTGCTGGGGCAGCCCAACCCCTTCACCGACGCACGCGTGCGGCGGGCGTTCAACTTGGCCGTCGATAAGAGGCTGTTGGTCGAGAAGGTCCTGGGGCGCGGTGAGCCGGTGTCCGATCATCTGGTGCCGGTGGGTGCGATTCGAGGCTACAACTCGCCTCCCGCGCTGGGCTACGATCCGGCCGAAGCCCGGCATCTGCTGGCCGAGGCCGGTTACCCGGGCGGTACGGGTCTGCCGGCCATCGACTTGCTCTACAAGACGACCGGTGTTGACGAGAAGACCTGTCAGGTGCTGGCCCGGATGTGGCGGGACACCTTGGGCGCCCGGGTCGCGCTGCGCGGCAAAGAGCCCAAGCCCTTCGCCGAGGACAAGGTCCACCGCCGCGACCTGATCGCCCGGGCCGGCTGGTACGGCGACTATAACGATCCCACTACGTTTCTGGACGTATTCCGAAGCGACAACGGCAACAACGACGCCGGTTACGACAACCCCGTCTATGACGACTTGCTCGATCGAGCCGCGGACGTCGGCTCGCTCGGTCTTTCTCCGTCCCACACACCTAGAGGGGCTGCCGATTTAGTCTGTAGCGTCGCCTCTTGTGGGCGGCGAACCCGCGTTTGTCGTCACCCACAAGGGGTGACGCTACATTGGGGAGCATCACGAGAGAGTGCCCCATCCCTTGCGCAGCAAGGGGTGGGGAACCGACTCAATCTACAGACGCTCACCGAGCGCATGGCCCTTCTCGCCCGCGCGGAGTCGATCCTGATCCGCGACGATTGCCCGCTGCTGCCGCTGTATCAACACACCAACCTGATGGCGATCAAGCCGTACGTTGCCGGATTATATCCGAACCGGCGTTTGATTTTCCCGTTCCGTTACGTAACGGTCGATCGGTGATAACAAGTGTAGCCCTGGCGTCTTGATTCGTCAGCAAACCATCGAGTGCATGTCGCCAATCAAGCAGTTGGCCCTAATCGTCCTCCGAGAGCCCCGCCATCTTCAAGAGGTATTTGGCCAGGCCCGTTTTCAGCGGCTTGTTCCCGTGAACCGGGACCGAAAGGCGTACCGTACTGCCGCCTTTCCCGTAGATATGGTGACTGCCGTGAATACGAAGCAGGACCCAATCGTGACGTTTGAGCACGTTGGTTAGTTCTTTACCTGAAAGCTGCTTCACACCACGATTTCCAGGATGCGCTGTGTACCTGTGGATTTGGCCGGCTGGAGGTCAACGCAGAGGCACGCTTCGACGGCCTCGTAGATATTCGCCAGTAGCTCCTCGAATGTTTCTCCCTGCGTCGCACACCCAGGGATGGACGGAACCTCGGCCCAATAGCCGCCTTCTTCTGCGTCGTGGATCACCACCTTCAGTTTCACAGCGGTCACCTCCGCCGTCTACCACGGATTCCCAGAGTCTCTCGCCAACCGGTCGCAAACAGCCCAACACAATGCTTGCGTCTTCGTAGCCGTACACATAACTTACCTGTGGCTACGTCCGGCGCCAAGCAAGTAAAACGGATGCTCCGCTTTCCGTCCCACATCGAGGATAACATGCCATGACTCGAATCCTCCGCAGGCTGGCTCTCGGGCTCGCCACCGTCGCGGCGGTTTACTTGCTCACTTTCGTCATGGTCATGGTAGCGCCGGGGAACCCCTTTGCCAACCCGGAACGCAACATGCCCCCGGAGGTGGTCAAAGCACTCGAAGCCCACTACAGCACCGATCAGCCGGTCAAATACTTCTTCGAGTTCCTCGCGGGGGCCGCCCGGCTCGACTTCGGGCCCTCCTTTCAATACAAGGACTGGACCTGCACGCAGATCATCGCCAGCGCCTTACCGGTCTCACTGACCCTCGGGTTTGTCGCCATCCTACTGGCCGTCCTGATCGGCGTGCCGGTGGGCGTGCTGAGCGCGGTCCACCGCAACGGTTGGCTTGACCTCACCACCGTGGGTCTGGTCCTGATCGGGATCAGCTTGCCGACGTTTGTGACCGGGTCGGCCTTGCTCATCGCATTCGCCGTGTTCGCGCAATGGTTCCCGATCGGCGGCTGGGGCAGCCTCGCCCACGTGCCGCTGCCGGCGCTGACCCTGTCACTGCCGTTCATGGCATACGTGGCGCGGCTCACGCGCATCGGCATGTTGGACGTGCTGAGCAGCGACTTTGTACGGACCGGGCTGGCGAAAGGACTGGCCCCGCGCGTGGTCATCTGGAAGCACGCCTTCAAGCCCGCGTTTCTGCCGGTGCTGAGCTTCCTCGGTCCCGCGGCGGCCCAGGCGATGACCGGTTCGTTCGTGGTGGAGAAGGTCTTCGGCGTCCCCGGCCTGGGGCAGCATTTCGTCGACGCGGCGCTGAACCTCGACCATGGGCTGGTGATGAGCACGGTGTTGGTGTTCGCCGTCATCCTGGTGGCGTTCAACACCCTGGTGGACGTGGTCTACGGGCTGGTCGATCCGCGCATCGCGGAGGTGGCGTGATGGGCACCGCGACAGCACCTAGCGACTCGCGGCTCCCCACCGTTGACAAAGGTGGGTCTAGACCCACCCTACAACAACGGCGCGGTTGGGTACGCTTTCGCCGGAACCACCTGGCGATCATCAGTGCATGGTTTCTGGTCTGGTGCCTTCTGTCGATCGCGGTGGCGATGCCCTTCGCGGTAAGTTGGTTCGACGTGCAGGACCTCGAACAGGCTGTCCGCCACCCTCCCACCGCGACGCCGATCGGAACACAGGCCGCTTTTGCTGAGCAGCTCCGCGAGAATCCCGTCGGGGCTTGGTTCAGGTGGGCGGAGTCGGCGGCATATCGCGTGTCCGGCTGGATGGGCTACGACGCCCTCGGCCGCAGCCTGTGGTACCGTGCGATGCTCGGGTGGCTGGTGAGGCTGGGCATCGGTCTGGCGGCGGCGACGATCGCGGTGACCTTCGGTACGTTTTGGGGAGCCGCCGCCGCCCTCGTCGGCGGTGGGACCGACACCCTGATGATGCGGGTCGTGGACGTCCTCTACGGGCTGCCCTACGTGCTGCTGGTCATCTTGCTCAAGGTGGGGCTGGAGGAACCGTTGCGTAGCCTCCTGGGAAACCGTGCGGAGTTGGCGAACATCGTTATTCTGTTTGTCGCCATCGGCTCGGTGAGTTGGCTGACGCCCGCGCGGGTGGTCCGAGGCCAAGTGCTCTCGCTTACCAGGCAGGCTTTCGTCGAGGCCGCCCGGGCTGGTGGTGCGGGAAACCTGCGGATACTCTGGCGTCACTTGCTGCCCAACGTGGTGGGGCCGGTGCTGGTCTGTGCCACCCTGGTGGTGCCACAGGCCATCTTGCAGGAGTCATTCCTGAGTTTTCTGGGCATCGGCGTGCGGGCGCCTATGCCGTCGTTGGGGCGGCTGGCGGCCGACGGCGTGCAGGCGGTCAACACGTTTGTCGGCTTCTGGTGGCTGATTACGTTTCCCTGCGTCATACTGGTGGCGACCCTGGTGGCGTTGAACTTTGTCGGCGACGGGCTGCGCGACGCCTTTGATCCAAAGTCATCGGTAGCCCCGATGGTATGAAGAATAAAGATGAACGCAGAGACGCGGAGGACGCAGAGAAGAGGACCATGAATCAGATTCTCTGCGCTCTCTGCGTCTCTGCGTTCAATCACTGTACGGTGCGATGTCCGATCCCTCGGAAATACTCCTGGAAGTTGCTGATCTGCGAACGGAGTTCGCCGGCGATATGGGCACGGTGGCTGCGGTGGACGGCGTTTCACTGACCGTCCCTCGGCGAGAGACCGTGGCCCTGCTCGGCGAGAGCGGTTGCGGCAAGAGTGTCACTGCGCTGTCGCTGATGCGGCTCATTCCGTCACCGCCGGGGCGCATCCGCGCGGGCCGCGTCGTGCTG
>JAUWNF010000336.1 GCA_030612785.1 Phycisphaerales bacterium | reverse complement strand
GTGCGCGGGGCGGGGGTGTGGTCAGGCCCAAGCCCTCATACAGACGGTCGGCGGCCAGGAAAAGGGACGCGTTGTCTGCGATGATAACCGGTGCGATGGGCGCGCGGCGCGATAGCGTCGCCAATGCGGCTACTGCCACGGCGGCAGCGGCAATCCACCCCGCACACCGCATCCCCGTCCCTGCCTTGAGCCACCGCCCGCGCTGCGTCACCAGCCGCGCCTTCCCGAAACCGACGCGCCGCCGCTCCGGCCACGTACCCCCCCCCGCGGCGCGTCATATCACTTTAGTTTCTATGAAGTTATCGGAAGTGAGCCGGTGGCGGACCAGTCAAATACCCCGCTGCACGCACGGTGCCGGCGGGCGAGCGAGCCGCCACGTACCGCGCAACTACGCTTCGGCGATGTGTTTCTCGTACGCGGCGGCGTCCATCAGCTTTTCGAGCGGCGACAGGTCTGTAACCCGAATCTTCAGCATCCAACCGGCGTCGAAGGCATCTTCGTTGATCTTTTCCGGTTCGTCCGCCAACTGCTCGTTTCGCTCGAGGACCTCGCCGCCCACCGAGCACATCAGGTCCGAAGTCGCCTTGACCGATTCAAGCTCGCCGCACGGCCGACCGGCCTCTACCTGCGTGCCGGGCTCGGGCAGCTCGACGTAAGTGATGTCGGTCAGTTCATCGGCGGCGTATTGGGTGATGCCCATAGTCACTACGTCGCCAGCCGCCAGATACCATTCGTGGCTCTCGGAGTACTTTCTGTCAGTCGGTATGCTCATGCGTCGGTCCCACCTGTGTCGGAAAGAGGAAGTCGCAGCCGGCGTCGTCACCGGCCATCCGGCCTGCGAGACGCAGGCCGCTACAATTTCGACCGCTTATAGAACGGCAGCTTCACCACCTTGCAGGCGGTTCGCCGACCGTTGAAATCTATCTGCAACTCGTCGCCTTCGTCGGCATGCTCCGTGCCGACCAAAGCCATGGCGATACTCTTGCCCAGCGTCGGGCTCAGGCACCCGCTAGTGACCTTCCCGACGGCATGGTCGCCGGCGTGCACCGCGTAACCCTGCCGGGCCGTCCGCCGGCCCTCCAACTCCAATCCCACGATGGTGCGCCCGAGCCCTTTGGCGTGGAGCTTGCGCATGGCCTCAGCGCCGACGAAGTCTTTCTCCAAGTGAACGCACCATCCCTGTCCGGCGGTCAGCGAATCCCATTCTTCGCTCAACTCGTGTCCATACAGCGGCATGCCCGCCTCCAGCCGCAGCGTGTTACGGGCACCCAGACCGGCGGGCTTGATCGGCGTACCCTCTGCCCCCGCTTCATCTCCAAACAGCCGTGGAGCGACTAGCGGCACTGCCTTGGCCGGCACGACGATCTCGAAGCCGTCCTCCCCGGTGTAACCGCTCCGGTAGACCGCATAGTTGAAGGTCACAAGGACTCCGGACTTGAACCGGTATCGCTTGATCGACTTCACTTCGAAAGGCAGCAGGCGGGCACACTCCTCCACCGCCAGCGGCCCCTGGAGAGCAACCATGGCCGTCTCCAGCGTTTCATCAATCAACCCGAACTTGCGCCCGGCGGTTTGCCGCCTGATCCAGGCCACGATCTTCTCGCGGTTGGACGCGTTGCAGACCATGGTCCAGTAGTCCTCGTCCCGCGAGACGATGACGTCATCCAAAACCCCGCCGTCTTCACGACAGACGTGCGAATAGCAACACTGCCCGATTTCGGTCCCGGCAAGCTTGCGCGTGCAGATCCGCTCGAGACACGCTTCAACATCGTCACCGACGAATCGCAGGCGACCCATGTGCGAAACGTCGAACAGAGATACCGCGTTTCGGGTGTAGTTGTGCTCCTCGACGATGCCGCGATACATCACCGGCATGTTCCAGCCGGCGAAGTCCACCATCTTGGCTCCCAGGCGGATGTGAGTGCTGTGCAAAGGAGATTGCTTCACGGTCGCTCCTGGTTCTAAGCTATCAGCCGTCAGCGATCAACTGTCAGCCACGATCCTTAATCGCCAATGGTCAAACGCTCAAGATGTAAGGGTATGAACGTCGTGATGGGGTGTCAACGGCGCTTCCGCGGACGCCGGGGGGCCGCGGTCCGGGGGCTCCGCCGCGCTCGAGAGGTACCCGCGCTTGGCCGCGAGGTCGCCCGCTTGCCGGTCTTGCGCAGCGGCTTGGCCAACGCGAGGTCCACCTGGCGCGACGCAATGTCCACCGACGCCACCGCCACCGTCAATCGATCCCCGATGGTGATGTGATGTCCCGTGCGCTCACCCACCACGCAGCCGGCCTTCGCGTCCACCTCCCACCAGTCCTCGGGCAGATCGGTAAAGCGTAGTAGCCCCTCCACCAGATACTCCGGCAACTGCACGAACACCCCGAAGTTAGTGACGCCGGTGACGATGCCCTCGAAGGTATCACCCAGGCGCTGGTGCAGGAGCCTCAGCATGTAGATCAACTTCAATTCGCGCTCGGCGTCTTCAGCGAGTCGCTCGTTGGTGCTGCACAGATCGCCCAGCGCCTCGAGGGCCGCCCTCGTCGGCCAGCTCTGCCGGCCCCGGCGCTTGCGCAGCGTGCCCCGCAAATACGCGTCCAACAGACGATGGATGGTCAGATCCGAATAACGCCGGATCGGCGACGTAAAGTGAACGTAGTCCTCCGAAGCCAGGGCGAAGTGGCCGACCGGTTTCGGCGAGTAGACCGCCTTCTGCATCGAGCGCAGCACCGCCAGGTTCGCGGCGAACTGTGTCGGCCGCCCTGCCACCGAGCGCAGCAGCTTTTGCAGGCTGCGGTGATCCATCGACTTCGGCGCCTTGAGGCCCAACGCGTTAAGGAAGCGTCCCAACGATTCGAGCGTCTCCTCCTCCGGTTGGGGATGAATGCGGCGCAGGTTCGGCACGCCCAGTTCAGCCAGCAGCCGGGCAACCGCTTCGTTGGCTTCCACCATGAACATCTCGATGAGGGTGTGCGAGAAGCTGGTGTCCTCCGGCTCCACGCCGACGACTTGCCCGGCATCGTCCAGCACCACCTCGACCTCGGGCAGTTGAAGCACCAGCATACCATCGCGGATGCGGCGCTTTTGGATCACCTTGGCCAACCGCTCCATGTCGCGCAGCAGCGCAACCACCTTCTTGCCGTACCCGCGCGTCCGGCCTTCGAGGATGGTGGTGGCCTGCTCATAGGTAAGCCGTTTGGCCGAATGAATCACCCCGTTGGCGAACCGTTCGGAGACGACGTTGCCCTTGGCGTCGTAGGTGATAAAGGCGCTTTTGGTCAGCCTCGGCTGCCCTTCCTGCAAGCTGCACAATGCGTTCGAGAGTGCCTCCGGCAGCATGGGGATCACGTGGTTCGGAAAGTAGACGCTGTTGGACCGCGCCCGGGCCTCTTTATCGAGTGCGCTGCCGGGGGTGACAAAGTGGGCCACGTCCGCGATGTGAACGCCCAACTCGAGATGCCCGTCGTCTCGAGGTGCAAGCGAGATGGCGTCGTCAAAGTCGCGCGCCGTCTCCGGGTCGATGGTGATGACCATCAGGTCCCGAAAATCTTCCCGGTCCATGACCACGGCGTCCGGGTCATAGTCCGCCGTCGTGCGGTGCGCCTCCGCCCGGGCCTCCTCCGGGAACTCCGTGCGGAACCCATATTGTCGGATGATGCTCAGCAGGTCAATCCCGGGGGCGCCGCGCTTGCCGAGCACCTCGATAATGACTCCGCGGGCGTCACGACCGGGCGACGGGTATTCAGTGATCTCCACCACGACTTGGTCGCCGGCCTTAGCCCGTTTGGCACCGACGTCGCCGACGAAGATCGGTGCGTGGAAGGTGTGCCCGTCCGGACGCACGAACCACTGCCCCATGCCGCGCTGCAGCTCGCCGACGAATCGGCTGTCGCCCCGCGCGACAATCTCGATAATACGCCCTTCGTAGAGCATCCTCCCGCCACGCTTCCCGCGTTTGCGGACTGTGGCGCGCACCGTGTCACCAGTGAGCGCCCCCTTGGTATGCCCCTCGGGGACGTATAGATCGCCACGGACGTGCGGCGAATCGGGAACGACGAACCCGAAACCACGCGGATTAGCCCGGAACTTCCCAAAGACTTTGCCGCTTGGCTCAGGCAGCATCAGGGCGCTGCGCGCGCCCAGCACCACCCGCCCGGACTTGGTCAGCGCTTTGACGGCGTCGTGAAAATCACCATACTCATCTTCGGCGACACCCATGGCCCGCGCCAGGGCGCGCTCCTGTTGCGGGCGGTACTCCGCGCTGGCCACAAACTTCAGAATACGTTCGGTCAGTCGTTCGGAAGACATAGAGGCCTCTCAACCGACGGTGCGGTCGGCGCGATACATATCCACGGAGATCAGCATGGACGACATCCTAGAACTTGCACGGCAGTTGGGCAAACGGATTGCGGAGCATCCCCGCGGAAAGGCCTTTCGCGAAGCCTCGCAGGCCCTGGCGAACGATTCGGCGGCCCAGACCCTGTTGAAGGAATTCAACGAACAGGCCCGGCACGTCCAGATGCTCGAAACCCAAAACAAACCTGTCGAGCCCGAGGACAAGCGCAAACTGGCTGACGCCCAGCAACGCGTCGCCGGCAACCCATGTCTGTCCAACTGCGCCAAAGCCCATGCCGACTATGTCGAAATGATGCAACGGGTTTCGGCGGCCATCGAAAACCCCGACCTCGGCAAG
>JAUWNF010000190.1 GCA_030612785.1 Phycisphaerales bacterium | reverse complement strand
TTCCTTCGGATCTGGATAGATCGAGTCGGTCGCGCAGGAATTTCACGAAGATTGAGAATACCAGCTCGCACCATAGGCGGGTGAGTTTGTTCAGGTCCAGAGCCGGGCTGTGAAAGAAGTCCAGGAGTCGGTCATAGCCGGTCGGCACCAGCCCCAGGGCTCGCTGCGCGTCGCCCTGGGCTACTGTCTTCCGTCCCTGCGGGGCGGTCTCCTTACTCTAAGCACATACCGGCATCCCCGCGTCCACGTCGCGCGAGGCGCCGCTGGCCAAAACGTGATCTGCCAGTCGGACGGCGGGCAAATACAAAGGCGAGAGCACCGGTGCCGAGGGAATATAGCAGGCGGCCCGGGGGCGTCAACCGACCTGTCCGGGTGAGCGTAAGTGACGCTGGAACAAATCAGTTGTGTCTGAAGGGCCCGTTCGTGTACCGAATCGGCTGGACTTGGGGCTTGCACGCCGGTGGTCGTCCTGGTATCATACGAAGTAAAGGTGGCGAACAATCGCTGCCGTAGGACAACCGATGCGGAAAGTGGAGAGAGATGCCCGTGGGGGCTCTCTCTTTATTTTTGTATGGATTCGCGTGCCATAGCGGTGGGTGGCTGGACGGTACTGGCTCCCAAACGGAGGGTGAAACGATGGCTCGGCTAACAGGGACAGGACTCACGAACCCGGTACGTTACACGATCTCGGCTGTCTTGTTCGTGACGCTTCTGGGCGGTTTACCCGCGCAGGCGGAGATCGTCCTCTCAACGACAGCCCCGGCGACGCTGGGTGTCCCTCCCTTGACCTTTCGGGACGGGGACCTGGTCGATTTTGATCGCCCCACCGAGACCGCAACCCTCATCTTCAACGAAGATTTGTTCGGTGGCAATGATGAGGAGGTCGGTGCGGTCCACGTCTTTGGCAACGGTCATATCGTCCTCTCGACCGACAGCGACGCTTGGCTTCCGGGCTTGGGCTTTGAGGATGAAGATCTGGTCAAGTGGGATCCTGTGAACCAAACGGCAACCATGTTCTTCCACGGGGACGACTGGTTCGCTGGTGAGGAGGATATCGACGCCGCCTGCGTCCTGGACAATGGCCATATCGTCCTCTCAACCGACGCTGACGCGAAGATCGGGAGCCTGGAGTTCGGAGACGGAGATCTGGTCGAGTGCGATCCTGCCTCTGGGATGGCCACGCTCTTGTTCAGCGAGTACTTGTTCAATAGCCATAATGAGAATATTGACGCCGTCCACGTTCTGGGCAATGGCCATATTGTTCTGTCAACCGTAGCCGACGCCGGGCTTCCGGGCCTGAACTCTTTCGAGGACGAAGATCTGGTCGAGTGGGATCCCGTGGGCCAGACCGCAAGTATGTTCTTTGAGGGCGACTTGTGGTTCACTCATGATGAGGATGTGGACGCGGCTTTCATCCCCGAACCCACCACACTCTCGCTGCTGGTGCTCGGTGGTGTGGCGGTGATGAGACGGAGGCGGCGGTAGACGGTCGCGGTCAGCGGACAACCGGCAGGCAAAACGGGAGGCCGGAGACGTGTTCGCGCGTGCTTTCTTTTTGTTTGGTGGATAGGAGGCGGAAGGGTGAACAAATACCTGGGTTTGATGATTGTCGGTGCGCTGCTACTGTGCATCATTCCCGTGCCCCTTGCGGTGGGGGACGTAACGATCTATTCCAACGATTTCGAGGGATCGGGGCCGGTGGGCTCCGAGTGGGCGATGCTGGTGGAAGGCGAGACGCAGTGGTCTGCTCCGCCAACAGGGACAACACCCTCCACGGATGACGGATTCCTGGGCGAGTTCAGCAACTGCATGGTGACGTTGACGCTCAACAACCTTCCCGCACACGCGGAGGTTACCGTGTCCTTGGATCTGTTTGTCATCCGGTCATGGGACGGCAACTTCGACCTGGATTTTCGTGGTCCCGACTACTGGGCATTCGTTGAAGGCAGCGTGCCCGACAACCCCGAGGACCCCGAGCAGTGGGACTATGTGACCACCTTCAGCAACTGGGATCCGGACACGGGGCCAAGACAGGCTTTCCCTGGGTCCTACCCTGAGGGTGATTTCCCCGCGCGTCAGGATGCGAGCGAGAACAACACGCTCGGGTTCCTGTTCGATAACGGTGAGGGCCCCGTCGTCCACGACGCGGTCTACGAGTTGACAACCGGAACGTTGGCCCACACGGATAGCTCACTGGTGATCACCTTCGGCGCGGACCACCTCCAGGGGATCACCGATGAAAGCTGGGGGTTGGACGACGTTGTAGTAACGTTGGACGTTCCCGAGCCTGCCGCGCTGTTCCTGCTTGCGTTCGGCGGTCTGCTCGCAACCAGACGCCGACGGTAGCAGGCTAAACCGGTAACCGAAAGAGAAGATGGGGCGCCTCCATTCTAGAGGATTGGCTCCAGGGTTTGGCGGGAGGCGGCCGATAATGGTAAAAGCGCGGTTATCAGCCTTGGCAAGGCGGGTCTCGCCCGCCGGATGCCTGAAAACTCCGGTCGAAGACGACCTCCGGAACGAGATTCAATGGCCAAACGCCAAGCCCAACAGCGCCGGCGGCGCTTGCACTGGCCGATCCTGCTCAGCTTGGTCTGCCTGTTCGTGTGGGGCGCTCTGCTGACGTTCGACGCGGGCGAGTGGCCCAGTCCCCATCAGTACCCGCACAACGATCCGTCGCGGAACGCGTGCGGGCCGGCCGGCGGGTTCGTCGCCTACCACACGTTCTATTACCTCGGAGACGGAGCCTACCCGCTCGTTCTGTTCGTCAGCATGGCGGCGGGGCTGTGGCTGTTCAACGGCAAGGTCCCCAACCTGCTCCAGCGTGCGTTCGGGCTTAGTTTACTATGTTCGGCAACGGCCGCGTCGGTACACCTGGTCTCCGCCGGCAGCGCGCACACCATACCGGAAGGCGACGGCGGCGTCCTGGGCACCGCGTTGGGCGACCTGCTCACCGATCACTTCTCCGGGTTGGGCACGGTGCTGATTCTGGGTTATGCGTTCATCGTCGGGTTGTTGATGGCGGCCGAGGGGTGGGTGCTGCGCTTCCCCGGCATGGTTAAGCGGGCGGCGGAGGCTTCCGGCGAGGCCTTGAGCAAAGCTCGCGACGCGGCGGCGACAGTGGTGCCGCGGGCTGCGGCCTCGACGGCCACCGCTTCGCCGACCGATTCCGCAAGTGACATCAAGATCAATCCTTCGCGCCGCCGGCGGGTTGCCCTGCGCGAGCGCCGCGAGCCCGCACAGGGCGAGTTGTTCGACGATACCCATGTGCCGGAGCATCCGGACGAACCACGCGAGGCAGCCAAGACCGCTCCCGGCAAACCGACCGGCAAGAAGCACAAACGTCGCCGGGGCGAGTCCGAACCGGGTCCGACGGATGATGAGCCAGACCAGCCGGTGGTCAAGGTGCCTCCGCAGCGTGAGCCCCCTCCGATGGACGAGGCCTATCCCCGAGCCATCGGGGAATGGACCTTCCCGCCCCTCCGCCTGTTACAGCAATCGGAGCACTCGTTTTCGGCGAAGCAGGAGTCGGTCGTCCGGGCCAAGGCCAAGGTGCTCGAACAGACCCTGGGCGAGTTCCGTCTGGACGCCCGCGTGGTCGAGATTGACACCGGCCCGGTGATTACGATGTACGCGTTGTCGCTGGCGCCGGGCATCAAGGTCTCGCAGATTTCGTCGCTGTCAAACGACATCGCCCGAGCCATGCGCGCCCCGGCGATCCGCATTGTGGCCCCCATCCCCGGCAAGAACACCGTGGGCGTGGAAGTGCCCAACGTGGAAAAAGAAATGGTCCGGCTGCGCGAGTTGCTGATGATGGCCGCGCACAAGGTCGACAAGATGGCCCTACCGTTGTTCCTCGGGAAAGACGCCGGGGGCGACGCGCTGATCGCGGACCTGGCGCGCATGCCGCACTTGCTCATCGCCGGCACCACCGGGTCGGGCAAGAGCGTGTGCCTCAACTCGATCATCGCGAGCATCCTGATGACCCAACGGCCGGACCGCTGCAAGCTCATCCTGGTCGATCCCAAGATGGTGGAGCTGAGCCAGTTCAAGAACATTCCCCATCTGATGTCGCCGATTGTCACCGACCTCCACCGGGCCCAGGCCGTCCTGGAATGGGCGGCGACCAAGATGGACGAGCGTTACGAGCTGCTCGCCGAAGCGGGGGTGCGCAACATCGCCGCGTACAACCGGCTGAGCCCCGAGCAGATCGAAGACCGTTTCCAGCCGACCACCGAGGCGGAATGGGCCAAGATCCCCAAGCACATTCCCCACGTTATCATCGTCATTGACGAGCTGGCCGATCTGATGATGACCTCGCCGAAGGAGGTCGAGCACTTCCTGTCGCGGCTGGCGCAGAAGTCGCGGGCCGTCGGGATTCACATCGTGGTGGCCACCCAGCGGCCCGAAGTCAAGGTGCTGACCGGGCTGATCAAGAGCAACATGCCCTGCCGGATTGCGTTTCGGGTGGCGTCGCGGATAGACTCGCGCATCGTGCTGGATCAGAACGGGGCCGAGGTGCTCATGGGGCAAGGCGACATGTTGTTCCTGCCGCCGGGGTCGGCCAAGTTAATCCGTGCCCAGGGCACCCTCCTCGAAGAGAGCGAATTACGGGCGATCATCGACTTCCTCAACGAGCACTCCCAGCCGGAGTTCCACCCCCAACTCATTCAGCTTCACTCCGCGGTGGCGGGGTCGGCCAGCGAGAAGGACGAGTTGTTCGACCAAGCCGTGGAGACCATTATCGAGAGCGGGCGCGGCAGCGTGAGCCTGTTGCAGCGGCGGCTGGCGGTCGGTTATTCGCGGGCCTCGCGGCTGATCGAGATGATGGCCGACGCGGGCATCATCGGGGTTTACAAGGGCTCGGTCGCCCGCGAAGTGCTGATGACCGCCGACGAGTGGGCGGCCGTCAAAAAGCAAACCGCCACCGACCTGGCCGCACGCTACGCAGCCGACCGGGACGAAGAGGGCGAGACCCACGCCGAAGACACGCACGAGGATGAGAAAGGCGAGAAGTAGCCGTCAGCTATCAGCCGGACAAAGACGCGCTGCCCGGCCTCTTACGGCGCTTACCCTTCAACGCCTTGATGGCAGAGGCCAAAGGCAGGCCAGCCCCGTAGGGGCGGCAGATTCGAGGGGCCACGCGATAGGGCACACGTACACGACGTTGCTTGGATTGCAGGCCCAACCATCCGTCGCCCCTCCGGGGCTTATGCTTTTGCGCCGTACTCATTCCACGGGCTGGCGCCCGTGGCTAAGCACCTATGCCCCTGCCGGGGCGACGAGATACATGGCGGGCTCGGCACCTCGTCCTCTCCTACAATCGCCGCTTCGCGGCGAAGAGAAAAGAGGAAAAGTCTAAGAGCGTCAAAGCAAAAAGGGTTACGCCCTACGCCTTCTCTTTAACAACGCCAACCCGCCAAGCGAAAGCAACACTAAACTGCACGGTTCAGGGACCTCGGAGGCGACACGGAACCCGACGTAGCTGTACTCGAGGCCCGGGTCGCGGTCGCGCCGGTAGGAGGACGCGAGGCCGTTGCCGCTGCCGAGGTACGACCCGCCACGCTGCCCGCGAATGGAACTGGGCCCGTAGGCGGAATCGCTGTACGGGCTCTCCATCCACTCCCGGACGTTCCCCATCATGTCGAACGTGCCGTTGAGTTCCTCGACCCCACTGCCCACACCCCAGGGCTCGCTTCCCGCAGACGGAGAGTAGTTCCATTTCGCCGGATCAGGTGAGCCGTAATTGAGGTCGCCGGGCGATGCGTTCGCGTAGGTCTGGAGGCTCGTCCCGTTCCAGTAGCCCGCCTTGACCCACTCATCCTCCGTCGGCATGTAGTAGAGTGCATCCTTGTGGCGGTACAGATTCGTGCCGTTGTCGGCCTCGACCGTGCTCCAGGTGTCGAGGGCGTAATCGCCCGTGCCCTGCGTACCGGTGAACTTGTACGCTGGCTGATGGCCCGTGCTCGTGTTCAGCCAGTTGACGAACTGGGCCGCTTCGTACCAACTCACATTGTTGGTCGGTACGTTCGTGCCCGTCCAGTAAGGGCCTGAGTCATACGCAGCCGATGGGGCGCCGGTCACCGGGACGCCCAGGCTGTTCGTGAACTTGGTCCACTGGTCGTTCGTGATCTCGAACGTGCCCATGCGGTAATCATCACGATTAGCGCCCGCGAACGTGTAATCGGCGCCCGCCGGCCAACTACCAAGGTCGCCCGCATCGCCCGAGATCGGCACGAAGTCGACGGTGAATTGATTCCCGCCCGTACCGAACACATCCGCCTGAGCACCGGAGACGCAGGCCAATACCACTACCGCTACTGCCGCGATCGTCATACACTTGCACATTCTCGTCTCCCTCTCTTGAAACCCGAATCGATCGGCGCGTTCCACGGACATCGCCCAACCATGCTTGGCGCACGAAGAGGGAGCCTGCCCGCAGGGCCACGTGATCAACTGTGTGATGGGGGAATCTCTCTCTCCTCCATCTCCACCTCAGCCTACAGGATAGCGAATTCGGCCAGCCGAGTCAAGGGGCTGACTGCTCGTGGAGCATTCTCCGGCCAGGACCGCGGAACCATGGTGCACGTGCCCGGGTGGGGGGGGGGGGGGGGGGGGGGGGGGGGGGGGGGGGGGGGGGGGGGGGGGGGGGGGGGGGGGGGGGGGGGGGGGGG
>JAUWNF010000288.1 GCA_030612785.1 Phycisphaerales bacterium | reverse complement strand
ACACCCCCGGGTCCCCCCACGACCCGGCCCAGCTGGGGTTCGCCCCCCCCCCCCCCCCCGCGCCGCCCCCCGGGGCCGGCGAAACGGGATGGGGCACCCGCCCGATTTCGACTCTGCGGTCTCTGCGTGCTCCGCGGTGAGAAACGAAGGCTGGCATACGTGCCTGCAAGTGGGCGCCGCCGCGCTGTGGGTTACGAGGTTTCGACTGCGGAGGATCCGGTCTGGTCGATGAGTTGCTGAAGTGAAGCAATGTGCTGGCGATGAGCGGCGGCGACTTCGCTAACCAACTGGGACGCGCGGGTGGAAGCGGGCAGTTGTTCGAGTGCGGATTCGCAGACGGCCAGCAATTGTTCCTTTGAACGCAGCACCTGGGTCAGCAGGAAATGCAGGTCGAGATAGTGGAAGCACGCGGTCTGGGCGTCCGGCACGCCGAACGCGGGCGTGCCCCCCAACTCGATCAGCAGTTCAGCCAATTCGCCGGCATAACGCCCTTCCTGTTCGAGAATGCGATGCACCGCGTCGCACTCTTCCGTGCCGGCCGAAAGAATAGAGACGCCGGTATCGGCGAGACGGGCACACGGGCTCTTCTCCATCGCGGTGAGCACATCGTTCAAGGTGTCCAAAACACGCTGATCGGTCATGGTCAGGGTTCCATCCGGCTCCTGAGGGGGGCTTGGGAGAAGTCCAGCGAAGATACCGCATCGAAAGGTGCGGGCTGATCGACCCGCGGTTGAGACGACGAGGGGACAAAGAGATTCGCGGCGTATCGATAGGTACGATCCTTTGCCGGCTGAATAACCAAGAAGCCGAGCAGTAGCACCACGATGCCACAAACGTTCACCAGAACCAATCCACCGGTTGGCGCACGCACCGCGGGGCGGTCGTCGTCGCGCAGCATCATCTGCTTAACGATCCGCAGGTAGAAGAACAGGCTGATGAGCGTGTTGAGCACCGCCACGATGACCAGGATCCAGTGCAGCGGCTGATTCTGCTTGGCCAGGGCGTAGAGCAGCCAGAACTTGGCCACAAATCCGCCGAAAGGAGGCAAGCCCACCAGGGACATCAGACAAAACAGCATGGGGACCGCCAACCAGGCCGCTCGGCGAATGAGCCCGGTAAAGGCGTCGATGGAATCGCTACCGGTCTCCCAAACCACCATCGCGGTGACGCCGAAAGCGCCGAGGTTCATAAACATATAAACCAGAACATAGAGCAGCACCGCGCCGATGGCTTCACTGGTCTCGCCGGCGCCGGTGTAAACGAAGATGGCGGCGGCCATCATCATGTACCCGGCATGGGCGATGGACGAGTAGGCCAGCATGCGCTTGACGCTGGTCTGCAAGTACGCACTGAGGTTGCCCACCGTACAGGTGATCATGGCGATGATGCCGATCACCCAGGCCAGCGCGTTGGCAGACGAGGCTTCGAACGGGGACGCGCCGAGCGCCAGGCCGAACGCATGGACCACACGCAGAAGCAACATCAGACCCGCCGCCTTGCTGACCACGCTCAGCCAGGTGGTGACCTCGATACGGGCGCCCTGGAAGGCGTCGGGACACCAGAAGTGGAACGGTACCGCGGAGATTTTGAAGCCGATGCCGAACAACAGGCCCAACAGCGCGATGGTCAGCACGACGCGGTTCTGCCCCGCGCCGATGTCCGCCAGCACGCCGGTGGCGATGACGCTGATATCCAGCGTCTGGTACAAACCGTACAGCAGACTGGCGCCGTAGCACAAGATGGCGAAGCTGATCGCCCCGAAAATGACGTACTTGAGTGCCGCTTCGGAGGCGGTCCGGTCGCGCTTGTCGAAGGCGACGATGGCGTAGCTGGGCAGCGAGGCGAACTCGATGGCGATGATCACCAGCAGCAGGTTGAGCGTGCTGGTCATCAGGCTCATGCCCAGCGCACTGCCCAGTAGCAGGACGAAGAAGGCCGGAGCATCTTTTTCTTCAGCGGCCGACCCGTACCACCACAGCAGCGTGACGCCCGCGGCGAAGACCATGAGGATGAGCTTGAAGAAGACGGTCAGGTTGTCCGCGATCAGCAGGCCGCCGGCCGCCGCCTCGTCGGGGGCCAGACCGCTAACACCTCCGCCCTGCACGGTCCGGGAGACGCTCAGCGTGCAAACGATGGTGGCGACGATCCCGACCAAGGCCAGAATCGCCGTGGTGCGTGAACTGCGCCCGACGGCAAGCGGCGCAATCAGAATCACGACAATGGTGGCGACCAGAGCCAACTCCGGCGAAAACCAGCGAAGCTGTTCGACGCTCGGAACGAAGAAGGAGGCCAATGTTCCATTCATGGTGGTTGCTTCAGTGCGTTTGTCTATCCTGCCGATCCGTGTCGCCAAAGGTGACGAGGGAATTGAGAATTGAAAATTGAAAATTGAAAATGGGACCAGCACCGCGCTGCCGCCCGATCGGCCTATCTCCGGCTTTTTCCATTTTCAATTCTCCATTTTCCATTTCTCTGCTTGCTCCATGGTGAGTTAACCGAGCGATGTCCTCAGGAGCGCCCCTTCCCTATCCTCCGATCATGGCCTGAACTTGCACCATGTGCTCCAGAATCCGGTCCAAAGTCCCATTCATGAAATCAAACAACGTCTGCTTGGGCAGCACCCCCAGCACGACGGCCAGAATGGCAAACGGAGCCAACACAAACATCTCCCGCGGTGTCGCTTCGGGAAAGTCGGCGTACTCGGACTTGGCCTTGCCGAGGTACACGCGCTGAATCAGCCAGAGAATATACCCGGCGGTCAGAATCACCCCGCTGGCGGCGATAATGGCGAACGGTCCGGCCCAGGCGTAAGTCTCGCGAGCTTCAAACGTGCCCAGCAACACATAAACCTCACCGATGAACCCGCACAGTCCGGGCAAGCCGAGCGAGGCGAAGAAGCCCAGCGTGGCCATCGAGCCGTACTTGGGCATGGTTAACCACAGACCGCCGAAGCGATTGATCTCGCGATGGTGGGCCCGGTCGTACACCACGCCGACCAAATAAAAGCACATGGGTGAGGAAATGCCGTGGGCGATCATCTGGAACATCGCCCCCTGGAACCCGGTCTTGGTCATCACCGAAATACCCAGCAGCACGAAGCCCATGTGCGAAATCGAGCTGTAGGCCACCAGCTTCTTGAAATCGGTCTGGGCCATGGCGCACAAAGCGCCGTAGATGATGCTGACCAGCCCGATCAGCGCCAGCAGAAAGGCCCAGAACTCCGCACCGGTGGGAAAGATTGGATAACACAATCGCAGGAAGCCGTACCCCCCCATCTTCAGCAACACACCCGCCAGGATCATGCTGATCGGTGTGGGGGCCTCGACGTGGGCGTCCGGCAACCACGTGTGGAAGGGCACGCAGGGCAACTTGATGGCGAACCCGATGAATAGCAGCATGAACATGGTCGGGGCGAATGGCAACCACTTCCAGATGAAAATGGTGGCCGTGGATGTGAAGTAACTTTGTACGACCGGGTTCCTGGAAAACTCGATCAGGTCGAACGTCCCGCCGGTGAGCGACACGCCGTCGCGATAGGCGCTTTCCACGCCGGCGATGCTCTGCTGGTCCATCGCACCGTGAATCGCGTCGGCGCTGTAGAAGTACATGCCCAGCAGGGCGATCAGCATCAGTACCGAGCCGGCCAGGGTGAACAGGAAGAACTTGATCGCGGCGTATTCCTTCCGCGGACCGCCCCAAACGCCGATGAGGAAGTACATCGGCAGCAGCATGACTTCCCAGAAAATGTAGAACAAGAAGAAGTCCAGCGAGACGAAGACGCCCAGCATCCCGGTCTCGAGAATCAGGAACAAGATGTAATAGGCGCGCTCACCCTTCTTGACCGTCCAGGCCTTGGTCATGTTGAAGCTGGCCACGCAGGCCAAAAACGACACCACCGTGGTCAGGATGAACAGCGGGAAGCTCAGCCCGTCGATCCCCACGAAATACTCGATGGTGAAGTTGTCGCCCACGATCCAGTCGGTGCGGAAGACGTGGTGCAGCTTGCCGTAGGCGCCCCCGAATATCTCCGTGTAAGCCTCGCTTTGCGGGTCGCCCCCACCGATGAACGTGCCGAATAGGAGCAGGGAGAGAATGAGCGCAAGTAAGCTGGCCCCGGCGGCAACCCATTTGATGATCTCTTTGGGGACGAAGAGGCACAGCAGCGCGCCGATCGTAGGAATAAAGACAATCCAGGATAATAAGCTTGCACTTTCCACGGCATTGGTATCCGGTTAGCGGTTTACAACACTACCAGCAAAACGCACAACATGACCACGACCGCCCCGCCGGCGGCCAGGAGAACGTAATTCCGAATCAAACCCGTCTGCGGACGGCGCACCGCGTCGCCGATATCGATGGCGGTGTCGGCGATCCCGTTGACCACCCCGTCCACGCCGCGGGCATCGAGCACCCAGCCGCTGAACGCGGCGATCCGCTCGGTGATCCACGCCAGCAGGTTGGCGGTCAGGTCGATCACATAAGTATCGAAGAGGTTGCAGATGCCGGCCAATATGTACTGCACCGCCGGTACCAGCACGCCTTCGTACAGATGGTCGAAGTAGAGCTTCTTCTCCAACGCCACATGAAGGTATCGAATGATCGGCAGTTGCCGAATCCTGGTCGAGACCTCCAACCCGTTGCGGTAGATGAACCACGCCACCGCCATGCCGACGATGAACGCGAAACCGACGATGCCGACCAAGGCCGCGTGCGGGTCCTTGCCGGCTTCGTGCGTCAGCCCGAGCATCTGTTCGGCGGGATGGTGAGACTCGCCGTCGATGGCGACAATCGTGGGCGCATCGGTCGCCATGGGCGCCGCCTCGGCGATCAGAGGCCGGAAAACGAAGTAGCTGCAAAACACCGTGCCGATCGCCAGCACCACCAGCGGAATGTACATCAGCTTGAGCTCATGGGCGTGGCGGTACACCTCTTCCTTACGCGGCTTGCCCATGAAGGTCAGCCACCACACTCGCATCATGTAGAACGGGGTGACGTAAGCGATGATGATCGGCAGCCAGAACAGCCACTTGGGCAACTTGCGAACGCCGGCCGCGACCGCCAACTTGGGCGAATCACCGTGCCCCTCGCCGTGCCCAACGGCGGCGTGCTCGTGCTCTCCGCTGGAGGCATGACCGTGTTCATCCTCGGTGGCGCTCACCAACATCGCCCGGGCGGTGGACCGCTCCATCAATCCGCAATCCGCAATCCGCAATCCGCAACTGACGACGTCCGCTCCCTCACGGTCGCGGCTCGGATCAACAGTGCTGAGTGCTGAGTGCTGAGTGCTGAGTGC
>JAUWNF010000553.1 GCA_030612785.1 Phycisphaerales bacterium | reverse complement strand
AACCCCAGGGCCATTAAGACGGTAAGGGCCAGGATGCTTCGCCTAGCGTTTTCTTGTGTCATGGTTCCACTTTCTCCACGGCTTGCCTCAGCTCTGCAGCCTCCGATGGGTCGGCATCGGCGACGAGCGTTGCAAAAGTTGCGCCGGTGGTTCGTTCCAATTCGGGTATGGTCGTGGCCGCGGTTGTCGCCGCTGCCACATACTGACTACGGCTGTTCAGAAAGAACCGCTCGGCCTCGAGAACGACGAGGAATGATGCCCGTCCGGCGCGGTAAGCTTCGCGCGAGAGATCGAGATTGCGCTGCGCCAGAGGGATGGAGCGGTCCCGGTAGATCTGCGCAAGCTTCCACGCCGTCGCCGTCCGATCTACCGCCCCACGTACTTCCTGGACAACCGCCCGGTCGAGCGCTTCCAGCGTCTTGCGGGCTTGCTCACAGGCGTACCTCGCTTTCGCAATCCCGGCTTGATTCTGATCGAAGATGGGCAGCTCTATGTTCAAGCTCGGCCCGATGCTGAAGTCTGTATGCTCATCCTGCTCCGACGACGGCTCGATCTCCGGTACGGTCAGAGCGCGTTCGGCAATCGACGAGCGCACTGTATCGGCGAGAATGTCCTGACTATGGCTCCGCTCTCGCCCGCCTCGCTCCAACTCCATGCCAAGCTCGACCGCAGGGAAACGACGGCGGTACTGCTCCCGCAAGCCCGCTTCGGCGAGGGACACCGCTTGCCGGGCGGCCTGGATGTCGAGACGCTGCGCCGACGCGATGTCGATGAGACGCTCCACATCGAAAGACTGCGGAGGGACCTCCGGGAGCTTATCGAGGAGCGTAAGCTCATCACCATCCGTGGTGACTCCAAGCAACGTGGCCAGCGTGCGGCGCGCCTCGGCAGCCTTCAGCCGGGCGGATCCCGCCGACAACTCGGCTTCCAGAGCCAGGCTGCGGGACAGGTTAACGTCCACTTCATTGGTGGCGCCGGCGTGCTGACGCGTCAGGGCCATCTCGAGTAGGCTGTGGGCGATCGTGAGGTTCTCCTGCGCGATCCGATGTTGTTCGTCGGCACCTATAGCCGTGAAGTAGGCAACCTTCGCGTCCATCGCTAGATTGGCTGCTCGTCGCGCGGTTTCCAGGATCGTTTGGTCGAGCGATCGCTGAGCCACGCGCTTCCGTACCGGAATGTGCCAGAGGTCGGCGATATTCTGCGCCAAGCCGGATTCCAGAGTCGCAAGACCACCTCCCGACGGAAAGCGAAGGGCGATTCCGAGTGATGGATTGGACAGCAGGCCGGACTGCACAACGTCCGCGCGAGCCATCCCAATGTCCATCAGCGCCGCCTGGAGCGTCGGGTTGTTGAGCAGGCAAATCTGCGCGGCTTCGCCGGCGGTAATGCCCTCACGGAGCAGTTCCTCAACGAGACTGGGAATCAGGTCGTCGTCCTCAGGCTGATAGACCCACTCCTGCCCGGTGGCTTCGGTAACCTGCCGGCCAAGTCGCGTATAGTCAGGGCGCGGGTCCACCGTCGCACAGCCGGTAAGCGACGCGCCGCCGGCCAGCCAAAGGCCGATTACTACGTATTTTGTGATCATGAAAATGATTCCTCGCCGTGGTCGATAACTGTCGGCCGCCGAGTACGCGCATCGCAAGAACAGCCGCTTCGGTTGTCGAGACAAATCCCTGTCGACACCCAATTGCTGCCGGGACTAAAGGCGAAGAATCAAAACAGTAAGGGGATGTCACTTGGGGAAAATGGAAGTGGTCGAAGAAGTGCCAACCGCAAATGGTCGGCGCTTGGTTGAGGCGTTTGAGATTCAGCCCACACCAACGCGATGAACACTGGGGCTGCTTGGCCCGGGTCAATCGGCTCGCCGTCGGAATCGCCAATCAGCCTGTCCCACCGCGGAACGGCGACCATGCTGCACGGGTCCTGGGGGCATGCCTGTTCGTGCGAACCAGGGTCCTCGTGATGATGATTGGACTTTGGCTCCTGGTCGCACGGGTGATGCAGAACCCCCGCGACACACAACGAGCGCGTCGCGGTCAGGCTCCAGACGACTAACAGGATGCTCACAACTCGCACCATACCGTGTATTCTATCGACGCGTCGGTCGCGGGGCAACCTGGAGCTGTAACTGTTGCGCAACAGGACTTCCCAAGTGTGCCACCTGGATACCGACCTATAAGTGAACTTCCCCGAGGTGGTCGCCATCGGGCAGGTCCGTCACGACTATCGGCAGGCCCAGCCGCGGGCCAAACGGAAAATCGGGCCCTTCCTGGAGGTAATCGACGAGATCCTGGAGGGCGACAAGAAGGTTCACCGCAAGCAGCACCACACGGCCATCCGCATCTTCGAGCGACTCAAGCACGAGTACGGCTACAACCCCATCCATTATCTCGCCCTGCGGGAACGTAAGCCCGGGGCCCTGGACTTCGCGCGACCGCTCGACGGTTGGAACCTGCCCGGATGTTTCGACTTGCTGCGGCGACGGCTCGAGGCGCAACTGGATCACAAGGGAACACGGGAGTACATCAAGGTCCTACGACTTCTGGAGAACGCCTCGATCAGCCAGTTGGCCGGCGTGATCCGTCAGACGTTGGCGATTGGAGCGAACAGCTACGATGCCGTCCGCGTGATCCTACAGGCTCGCCAGGAAGAACCGGTAGGACTCTTCAGCCTCGATGGACGACCCCACCTGAAGTTGGTCAAGGTCGAGACGCCCGATCTGGGCGCCTACCGGGTGTTGGTGGCGGGAGGTGCGTCATGAAGAAGACGGAAACCAAGAGCCTCGTGCTCTTACGTCATCATCTCAAAGCCCTCAAGCTCCCTACCATGCACGCCGAGTGCGAGAAGATCGCCGGGCGCTGTGCCGCCGACAATGCCGATCACCTGGCTTTCTTGCTGCAGCTGTGCGAGTTGGAACTGATCGATCGTGAGCGGCGTGCGGACGCGGCAAACGGGTTCGATTCCACAAGGTCATCGAACTGGTGACGCAGATGATCGAAGCTCGAGAGCAGCGACAGCTGGCCCGCTTGAAAACTCAGCTGGCCAAGCTGGACCTCCTGATCCTCGATGAACT
>JAUWNF010000568.1 GCA_030612785.1 Phycisphaerales bacterium | reverse complement strand
CACCCCCAGCGCCCGGCGTACCGGTGCGGCGTGCTTCATGGCCGGGTGCAGCTTGCGGGCGAACAAAAAGCCGATCCGGATTTCGTCCAGGCAGCGCTCCACCACCGCGGGTGAGCAATCGATATTGACGCCCAAGGCCTCGAGCACCTCGGCACTGCCACTGACTCGGGTGTTGGTGACGTTACCATGCTTGGCCACGGTAGCGCCAGCGGCGGCCGCGATTAGCGCGGCGGTGGTCGAGACGTTAAACGTGCTGATCCCGTCGCCACCGGCTCCGCACGTATCGATACACTCGGTTGCGCAGCGGATAGGCGTCACCCGGGCGCGCATGGCCTCGGCCGCGCCGACGATTTCGTCAACGGTCTCGCCTTTGACCGCCAGTGCGGCGAGGAGCGCCCCGATCTCGGCGGCGCCGACTTTGCCGGACATGATGCGCTGAAACGCGCCCGTTGATTCCTCACAGGTAAGATCCCGCCCGGCGATCAGTTTTTCCAAGAGAGCCTTCATAAGCCATCCCCGCCTGATACCCGGACGCACCCATCATACACTCCGCGGAACGGCAATTGCACCATAGATCACGGGCGGATACAAGAGTGCCCGTGCCCCTTCGGAGCCGGCGTAGAACCATATTCTCTTTCGGAGTTGAGCACCATCGCCCCGAAGTACGATGAACGGTACTTGCTGAATTGACACCGGCTCCCGTGCCCCTCCGGGGCACCAACATGGTTATGGTGTTCTGGTCCAGGGGTTGCGCTGCGCTCCACCCCTGGCTAAAACCCTAGGCCCCTCCGGGGCCGAGACGAAACCGCAGCGCCGTCCGAGGCCGAGGTGAAAACGCAGGCTTCTTCGGGACCGTAATCGCAGGTTCCTCCGAGGCCGAACACGGGGGCAACGATGCGCGATGTTCGACATTCTCGATGACACCATCGTGGCGGTTTCTTCCCCGCCGGGGCACGGGGCTCGGGGGATCGTGCGTATCAGCGGACCGGAGGCGATCACCATTGCCGCGGCGCTGTTTATCGACGACGCCCCCACGCCGTTGCGCGAACGCAAAGGTTTTCGGCGGTACGCCGGCGAGGTGCGCATCGACGGTGACGCTACGATTCCCGCTGAGCTATACCTGTTTCGCGCGCCGCGCAGTTACACGCGGCAGGACCTGGTTGAGTTTCACACTATCGGCACCCCACCGGTGCTGGCCATGCTGCTCGAACGAACCCTCGCCCAAGGCGCCCGCGGTGCTGAACCAGGTGAGTTCACCGCCCGCGCCTTCTTCAACGGCGCGATGAGTCTGGACCAGGCCGAGGCAGTGGCTGCGCTAATCCGAGCCCGCTCCGATGCCCAACTGCGCAGCGCGCGGCACCTGCGCGACCAGCCTCTCGCTCACCAGGCCGAAGAATGGATGCGGCAACTTGCCGAACTGGTCGCGCTGGTCGAAGCCGACATCGACTTTGCCGAAGAGCCGATCGAGTTCATCACCCCTGCCCAGTTGCGTGACAAGCTCTCGTCACTTCGTGCGGAATTGGACGTCCTGATCCGCGGCGCGGACAGCGTGGAGCGCTTCGACGTCCTGCCCACGGTCTTGTTGATCGGCCCGGTCAACGCCGGCAAGAGCAGCCTGCTGAACGTGTTGTCGGGCATGGATCGGGCCATTTGCTCCGCCGTCGAAGGCACGACGCGCGACATCCTTACTGCTCCTGTAGCGCTGCCGGGCATGGACTGCCTAGTGGCCGACGGAGCGGGCCTGACCTACACGGACGACGAGTTGATTCAACTGGCCCAGTCGATGACCCGCGAGACCGCGGCGCGGGTCGATCTGCTCTGCTTGGTGATCGACATCTCGACCCAGCCCGGAAGCGAAGCCCTGGAGATACTGCGTCATCACCCGGAACAGCCTGCGGTTATCGCGGCCAACAAATCGGACCTGGTTGAAGCGTCCGTTTGCCGGGAGCGACTCACGCGGCTGCGTCGCGCTGACCTGGGCCCGATCATCGCAACCAGCGCCCGTACCAGCACGGGTATCGACGCGTTGAAGTCCGCGATTCAAGCCGGGCTCGGCGACGACCGGGCAGGTGGAGAGGACCGCGCCGTTCTGCTCAGCACCCGACAACGCAGTGCCATCCGCTCGGCATCGGCCGCGCTCGAGCGCGCCGGCGAGCAAGCCCGCCACATCGATGAGACCATCGACCGGGCCGACATTATCGCCTTTGAGCTTCGCGAAGCCCTGGACGCCCTGGGTGTCATCTGCGGCCGCGTAACCACCGAGGACTTGCTAGCGCAGGTTTTCGGGCAATTCTGCATCGGCAAGTGATGCTGGTGTCGTGGGGTGTGACCATTCTTTGCGGTACCAGGCATCCGCTGATCCGAGCCCGGAGCGCAAGCGACGGGAAAGCGTTCGACCCGTCGCTTGCGCTCCGGGCTCAGATCAGATGTGCGGCAGCCCACCCTACGCCCCACCTGAAAGTGGGAGCGGAAGTTTTCTTCTATTGCACGATTGAGCTTCGGCGGCCCCAAAACCATTTCGTTCGAGGATCAAGTTCCTGTACAATCGGGGCAGAGTATCACCTGTGGGTGACGCTGTGGGAAAGGCGCCCGACCTTTGCAAACCGCTCGGAGGGGCAAGTTACTTCATACCATCACGAGGAGCTCGAACTATGCAACGTGCGCTTAGGATCATTGTTGTGTTGGTGCTGGTGACGTGGTTCGCTGCGCCCACGGCCGCCGCGCCGCCTGCGGCACCCGCGAAAGTCGTGGATCACAACCCGAATCCGCTCCCCAAGTACATGACTCCGGAGGAGAAACAGCTCCCGTTGCCCTCGGTCCCGCGCGAGGCTTATGAGACCAGAGCGCCGCCGACGGGAACGGTGCACTGTTCG
>JAUWNF010000739.1 GCA_030612785.1 Phycisphaerales bacterium | reverse complement strand
ACGCCACCACCTCGTCGGCCTCGGCCACGATCTCCCGGGTGCGGAGCGGTCCGGCCGCCCTGCCGTGTCTGTCCCAGTCGGCCGGGAACACCTTGATCGGCAGGCCTCGCTCGTTGGCGTACCGTTCAGCCAGGGCATCAGCGTCCCTGGCTCCGCCGCTGATGATCTCGATGATCTTGAATCGGCTGAGCACCTCGCACATGAGGGCATAGTCGTTGAACGTTCGTGATCCGACGACGGCCAGTTTGATGGGTTTGTCCAGGTACTCGGCGATCACGTCGCCGTGGCACGGATGCGGCTTGCAGAAACAGCCGAGCGTTTGGCCTTTCAACTCCCGGACCCGTCGCCCGAATTGCTCATCAGCGCGCAGGCGCTCCAGGAAATGCTCGCGATACCGCTCGATGGTTGCCCCGCGCGACTGGTTGCCGAGAGGGAACGGGTTGCCGAAGTAACCGTCCTGCCCCCGGCCGGCCCGACCGATGTACACGTCGTAGCTGTCACTGCGGAGATTGACCACTTTGGTCTGGCGGTCATCGGCCGGGCGGTGCGTTTCCCGCGATAGAGTTCGTGGCGGATCGCTCATGTTCAATTCCCTCGTTCGTTGCGGCAGGTGGATTCCCGGTCAAGGAGTTCGATCGCCGCCTTCAGCATGACATCCCGGAGCATCGGAGCGAGGTCCAACGCACCCATCTCGGAGTTGATGAACCAACCTGCGCCGACGGTTTCATCGCCTTCGAGGCGGATGTGCCCCCGCCAGGCCTTGACGAAGACTAGGTGAACCACATAACCACTAACCGTTCTCGTCTCAAGTAGCTCAACGTCAGCGGCGATCAGCCCCGTCTCCTCGCGCAGTTCCCGCCGAGCGGCGTCCTCGATGCTCAGGTCGAAGTCCTCTCTCTTGCCCCCAGGAAAGCACCACGTTCCGCCGTAGCTGTCATCCCAGGCGCGCTGAACGAGCAGGATCTTCTCGCGAAGCTTGACGATGGCAACGACCACTTCCTTCACGTCATCCACCTCTTGCGATCAAAGGGGCGCTGCCGGCGGATGTCCGGTCTTGTACGGTCTGTTCCTGGGGATGATCGTATTCAGTTTCGGCGCTGCCGATGACGTGCATGCACTCGCGGTAGCAGTACACGTTCCACCAGGCGTCGTAGAGCGCGTTGTGCGCTTCGAGCTTGGCGACGTTGGGCTTGTCTCTCGCCAGCTTCGCTTCGGCGACGGCCACGATGCGGTCCTTGGTAATGCCCCTGGATTCCTCGATGGTGTAGAACAGGCTGCTCAGGTCGATCTTGCGGTAGTGGAACGGCGACTCAAGAGAGCACATCTCGAACAACGCCTTGATGAAATCGAGGTCGAAGCCCACGTTCTTGCCCAGGGCCATGGCCGGTTCGTCGCCCATCCTGGAGCGGACCCAGGGGGTGGCCCGGTCGGCGGCCAGATGGGCCGCCATGCGATGCGCGTTGCCGTCGCCGAAGTTCCAGCGGTTGACGGCCAGGGCCTCTCG
>JAUWNF010000082.1 GCA_030612785.1 Phycisphaerales bacterium | reverse complement strand
CGGATGCTCTGGAACCGGAGTTCGTGGCGTCGCGGCCGCTGGTATCCGGCGCGGGGGATACGCGGACGGCAGACTCGGAGGCGCTCACCTACACGCCCGAGGACGAAGCCGTCATCAGTAAGCGGTTGCAGGACCTGGGCTACCTCGAGTGATGCTGGTCCGGCGCCGAAGAACATTGCGTTGGGTAGCATGCCTAAGCCGGCCAAAGGCCGGCGCAGGCATGTATCAATCGCGCCGAAGAACATGGCGAACGCGCGGGAGGATCTGATGGCCCATCGTCGTTTTCGATACCTCTGGTGGTTACTGGTGCCCGCAGCGGTATTGGCCCTGCTGGGTTCGGGGGGACTTCGCCTGGCGGCAAGTCGCGCCCAGCGCATGAGCGATCCGCTGCTGGCGCGTGAGCATCAGGAGCCGATCCCCGTGCGGACCTCTCTGGTCTCCGCGGGTCCGGTCACCACGGTGGTCGGTGCCACGGCCGTGACGGTTCCCTCCGCGAAGATCACCATCCGGATTGGCTCGAGCCGGCGACTCCGCGAGTTCGATCCAGTGGTTCAGGCGGTGCACGTCCATGACGGCAGTTACGTACATGCCGAGGAGGTGCTGTTTGACCTGGAACCGGCCTTGTTCGAGCTGGCCGTCGCCCAGAAGAAAAAGGCCCTGGCGGCGGCGGAGGCGCGGCTCGCGCTGGCTGAAGCTGCCGTCAAGGAGAACGGCGACCTCCGCGCCGCCGAACTGGAGAACGCCACCGAAGAGGTTCGCGCCCGCGCCGCCCACATCGCCTATCGCAAAGAGGACTACGAACGACTGTCACTCCTGCATGAGCGGCAGGTCGCCAGCGAAACCGAACGCTTGGAGGCCGCCTCGGCCTACGTCGAGACGCAGGCCGAGTTGACCAAAGCGCGGGTGCGCGAGCAAACCGCCAAGACCGAAATGGTCCTCGGCCCGTTGCGCGATCAGCAAGAGGTCAAAGAGGCGTTGGGCGCGGTGCATTTCGCCACGTTTGACTTGGCCCTGGCGGAGATGGACCGGCGACTGTGCCGGCTGCACAGCCCGTTTGACGGATACGTGAACACCGTCAGCGTGGCCCCGGGTCAGGCGATCGACGCAACCACCATGCTTGGCGAGGTTCTGCGGGTCGATCCCATCCACGTCCGGCTCGATTTCCCGCAGGAGCGCATCGCCGAACTCTCCGTAGGGCTGGCGGCGGAAGTGGTGTTTGACACGTTTCCCCAGGAGACCTTCCAGGGCGTAGTCGCGCGCATCCCCGCACAGGTGGACCAGCAGACCCGCGCGCTTCCGGTGATCGTGGAAGTGCCCAATCCGGATCACCGGATCAAACTCGGGGTGAGCGGCTACGTCCGCGTGCGCCTGGCGCGCGAAGCAACCACCGCGCCGGCAATCGCGGTGATCGATCTGGACGCCGACGCCATGGCCTTTGTGGTGCAAGACGGACGGGCCCACGTCCGCAAGGTGAAGACCGGGCGAATCTTGGAGACCGGCGTCCTGGAGATTGCCGAAGGATTGCGGGAAGGAGAGGAAATCGTCGTCTATGGTCAGCAATTCCTCCAGGAAAACGACCGGGTCAACACCAATTGGCGGCAGTGGGCCCGGCGGGACTGACGCATCCGGCGAACACGGTCCCGCCGAGACGCCTCGCCTTCCGGTCAGACTCGTGCTCTGGCCGCTGGCCTTCACTTCACAGGTGTTGACGCTGCTACTCTCGCGCCGCGGACTGTGCCTCGGCTTTCTGGCGGTCATGGCGCTGCTCACCAACATGGGTTGGCTGCGCCCTCCGCTCAGCGACGATATCCGCAACTTCCATCTCCCCCTTCTTGGATGTGCGGCCCAGGGTCTGACTGCGAGCGCCGTCTTATATAGGCCGCGCGCTTTCATTTGCCTCAGCCCCGGGGCGCTCATGTTAGTCTTGATCGCTGTCGGCGCAATCGTGGTATGGCGCAAGCCCGAACGCTTTCAGGTGGCTGCCGGATTGCTCCTATGCGGAGTCTTGGGCTGCCTGGCATCCATCGTTTTCAACCATCCCGAACTCGTCGAGCAACTCGATCGGCAGCACGAGCAGCGCAGACAACTGGTCTCGCTCATGGGTTCCACGGCCGCCCCGCCCGTAAGGATCACCGATACCCCGCGCGTAGAGCAGGCTGCGGATGAAGCGCCGCCAGGCGCGCTTTTGCAGAGTCTGGTGTACCTGCGCACTCATGGTTTACTGGCGCTGTGGTTGCCTGTGCTCGCGTGCCTGCTGTCGACCAAGGGCCCGTTGCACCGACGGTTGGGATACCTGGGTCTGTGGTGCCTGGCCGGGGTGCTCTTTGCCGGGGGCGTCTCGTCCCGTCGCCTGTCGGCCGAATGGCAATGGGAGCAGGCGGTGCAGGCCGACCGCCGCGGAGCGGTGGAAGCGGCTGAGCGGCACGCCCGCGCGGCCCTGGAAAGGTTCCCGGAACTTGCCCGCCTCGAGCGCACCTGGGCTCTGCTGGGCAAGCTGGATTATCGGCAGGGGCGGAGCTCACCCGCGGCGCGCTGTTTCTGCGCTTTCCAAATGGCCCATAACAAGAAACTCCGCCAGGCCATCGGGGAAATCGACGACCTGATGCGGGAACTTGGAACTCGTGACTCAGCACTCAGCACTCAGCACTCAGCACTCCGGAGTCTGCTAGCCGACCTGGAGTCCGAGTTGGGGTTCAACCTGTTCCACCAGGAGCACTTCCAGGGTGCCGAAAACGCCTGGTGCCGTGCTCTGGAACGGGACCCCGCGCAGGTCTTCCGCCGGCTTTTTGTGGCCACCCTCCGTGCCCGGGTGGACCACGACGATCCCGAAGCAATCGCCGCCGTCGTCGATCCGCTGCTCGACCGCCTGACCGGCGACCGGACGTTGCGTGCGGCCTTACTGGCTATGCTCGGAGACAGCTACTTCCGGGCTGGACAGTTCAGCAAAGCCCGGGCGCGCTATGAGGAATCCATGGATACGTACAACCTGCCCAAGCGCGTAAACTACCGCGCCCAGCGCGGGTTAGTGGGGATGTAAGTGCGAACGCGGCTGACCCATCTGCTGATTCTCGCGGCGTTCAGTGCGGGCGTGGGCCATCTGGCCTGGTCTACCTTCGGTGTTCCCCGCGCGCCCGACTATGTTGTCGGAGGAGAGGTAACCACGCTTCGGGCTCCGGAACCCCGCGGCAAGAGACTGTATCTGCGCAGGTGCTTCCATCTGCCGCGGCGCCCGAAACACGCCTGGGTTCAGGTGCTGGCCCGCGATCGCCTCGAACTGTTCCTCAACGGCAAGAGACTGGATCAGCGCACCGCAGACGGCTATCCCGTGGCCCTGGTCGTCGACCTCACGCCGCACCTGCATGCGGGCAAGAACGTGCTGGCCGTCGCCGCCGGGCAAGCCATCACCAATCATCTCCCGGAAGTCGCCGTCACCGGCGCGTACTGGCTCGAAGACGTCGAGCATCGTTTCGGCACCGAGGGCCCCTGGCGCTGCCGGGCTTTCTACGAACGGCGCGGCGACTACTGGTTCACTACGGATTTCGACGACGGACATTGGCCGCCGGCCGAAACCGGAAGGGCTGCGCTCACCGTGCCCATCTCAATGCCGCCACGCGCGGTCACCACATTCCCCCACGGGCAGTGCATCAGTCCGGATATACCGTCGGTCGGAGACGTGGTCCTGCGGCGCGAGCTCACCCTGCCCGAGCGTGCCCGGCACGCCTGGCTGCGCGTCTGGAGCACCGCGCCGTACCGACTGGCGGTGAACGGTACGATCATCGACGCAAAAGAGGAGCAGTTGGGCACTACCCAAGCGCCCCCAGCGACGCAATGGACTTATGATGTGTCACCGCTGGTTCACTCGGGCACTAACGTCGTGTCCCTGGCCTTGAGCACGCGGTGTCCGCCTCCTCACCTGCTACTGGACATGGAGGTGGAAGGACGCTCCGGGAAGGTCTATCCGCTCGGCACTGACGAGACCTGGCAGTGGCGCGCGGCCCCTGGTCACGATTGGCTGGCCTCGACCATCGACTCGACGAAGTGGCGCGCGTGTCAGGTGGAACACGGCGACGTCGGCCGCCTGCGCTGGAAAGGCGCCCGCAGACTGGCTGAGTTCGTGCTCCCGTGGGAGTTTCGGGCCAGTTCGGTGGGCGCCGAGCTCGGGCTCGTCTTGCTGATCGCCCTGACGACCTGGGTGCTGACCAGGATTGCGACCCGGCTGCTGCTGGTCGGCGACGCCGAACGACAGCGTCGAGGGGTCTCGCCTGCGGTGCTGGCGCTGGTCCCTTCGGCAGCGCTGGCCATTGCCGGGATCATGGCGGTGTATGATCCCAGAGTTCCCCAAGACTGGGTTTATCGGCCGGGCTGGCTGATACTGGTCATTGGCCTGGTGCTGGTCCAATGGGTGGTGTTGCGTGTATTGCTGCGCCGACAGACCGCCGCTCTGCGGTCTTCCGCTGCACCGCGCCCCTGGACCCGACGCCCCGGAATTGCCTGGTGCATCGTGGCCATCCTGCTGGTCTGCGGAGCCGTGCTGAGGATCAGGGGCATGGCCGACCAGCCCTTGACACCCGACGAGTCCGGCATGTATCGCGTTACCCTGGGCTTTCTGGAGCGCGGGTACCCCAGCGCCGTGATCCACGAGGACATGCCGCTCGGTGTTATAGCCACCAGCGAACTGGTCTATGTGGGCACAGCCTTGTCGGCCTTGGTCTTCGACAACGACCGCGTTGCGTTGCGCGCCCCGGCGGTTTGCTGGGGCATCCTCACCATCGGGCTACTGTTCCTCACGGTCAGGCGCATGTTCGGCACCTGGGTGGGGGTGGTCGCGGCGGCCATTTATACGTTCTCCCCCTACGCGGTCCAAACCAGTCAGATAGGACGCTACTACTCCCAGCTTCAGGGGTTTACCCTGCTGACCATCTACTTCTTCTATCGCACGGTTGAAGGCACCGGCCCGCTGAACCGGCGTCAGCTATGGCTGGCGGTGATCTCATTCATCTGCATGTACCTGAGCTGGGAGGCGTCGGCCCTGCTCGCTCCGGGGTTGATACTGACGGCCCTGATCTGCCGCCGGCATTGCGTACGAACGTTGTTTTTCGACCGATCGGTATGGCTCGGGCTACTCGTGGTCGGCGTGGTGGTCCTCGTCCAAACGTCCCACCGCACCTTGCAGCAGACCCTGCGCATGTTCTACGGCAGCGGGGCGACCGACGTCACCATAACCCCGATGTGGACCTATCCGCGCTTTGACCTCTGGTATTACATTCAGACGTCCAGTTGGACCCCGGATTTGTTGATCCCCGTACTCGCGCTTCTGGTCGCCGGGTTATTGATGATCCGGCACCGTTTTCGTAAACCGGTGCGCGCGCTGTTCGTGATGTTTCTGGGTTTGGCGTTTGCCCAGGTCGCGATACTACCGGTAACCGCCACCCGTTACAGTTACCACTTGCTGCCGATGTTCGTGATCCTGGCGGCGGTGGCCATCGTTGCGGTAGCCGAACAACTCGCGCGGGTGATCCCGTCACGCGCCCAACCTTTGCTGGGAGGTTACGCCCGGATTGTTTCGGCGGCCTTTGTGACCGTGCTTCTGCTGGTCAGCAGCGGTATGGCCGTGCACCTCACCGAGATGACCGACTGGCGCACCGGCCTTAGCAACCGCCTCAACGTGCTGAAGACCCCGGACCAGGAGGCCGCCGCCCGTTACGTACGGGAGCGAAGGCAGCCCGGTGACGCCGTCGTCGTCGTCCTACCGAATCAGCCTGGTCTGTACCTCGACTCTCCCATGGACTACTGGGTGCAGACGCAGATGCAGTTGCAGGTCACGCTCGATGATTACCGGACTGCACCGCTCCACCGTCTGTTCGGGGTGGTCACGTTGCCGAACCTGGAACAGCTCCAGGACCTCTTCAGCCGCTACCGGAGGGTGTGGTACATTACATCACCCGCGTCCCCCGTCGTCTCCACCAACACCACCGCCGCGTCCCGCTTGATCAGAGAAAACATGGAGGTGGTGTACGAAGACTTCCGAGCCCTGGTGTTCTTATTCGGCGAGAACCACCTGCCGGCGGAGTCGCAAAGCCGGAGTGAGGTCTCCCTCGACCTGGCGCCCAGCAGCCCGCTGCCTTGAGCGCGGGCGGTCGCGTGCGCTCACCTCCGGTAATAAACCTCGTTATCTCGACACGGTGCCGGGCGGCGATGGGGGGCCGAGCCGTCGTAGCCCCTTGCCACGTCACCAATCACGCCAGATACGTCACGCTCGACATACCCGCTTGCAGGGGGCCACCTATATGTATAAAATAGAAACCGCGCGTCTGATGACGCGTGTATTTCGGGTCAGGTCGAATTCTTGGGCCAAAGTGAGATTCAGACGCGCTGAGGGCGTGCGCCACGCGCTGCCTCAGTGAAAGGATGTTCTGATGTCCACGCACATTCTCTTCGTCTCTAAAGGATCCACGCGAACGGGAAATCGGAACCTGGCACGAATCGCCGTGCTGCTGTGCTTGGGTCTTGGAGTCCTCGGCGACAGCGGCATATGCTTCACCCGCGCCGCCTGTGCCGCCCACGCGCGCGCTGAAGAGCCATCCCCGCGAGTTCCGCTGTCTTTCGTTGATGTGACTGAGGCGGTCGGGCTCCCCTCGCACCATCGTGCTTTGTGGGGTGCAAACTGGTTCGATTCCGACCAGGACGGTTGGCTTGATCTGCATCTGAACGGCCACTTCCAGCCGCCTCTGTTCTTCGCTTACTCCGGGGATCAGTCCTTCCTTGACGTGTCCTATCGGTTTCCGACCGACAAACCGCCGCCGCAGGACAGGCATTCGTTCTTGTTTGGCGATTTCGTCCGCAATGGATTGCCGGATTTGTTCATCGTCCATGGAGGTGGAATCAAGAACTACCCTGATGGTAGTCAGTGGAACGAACTGCTCGTGTACGATTCCGAGACAGACGCTTATGTCGATGTGATCGAGGGCACCGGTTTAGAAGATCCGTTCGGTCGAGGTCGGGGAGCCGCACTGTTCGACTACAACGGCGATGGCGTTACCGACCTCTACCTCCTCAACACTTCCGCAAAGCCCGAGGAGCCGCCACACCGGGCGTTTTTGGGCGATTTGCTCGGTGGGTTCACCCGGGACCCTGGCAGCGGTCTGGAGTTCGCCAGCCGGACCTGGGGGGGGCCACTTCCGTGCGATTACGACAACGACGGGGACACCGATGTATTCGTTCGTCTTGGAGCGAGGCTATCGGTGGGCCGGAATGCTTTGCTCCGGAACGAGGGCGGGGTATTCACGGACGTCGCCGAGGCGGCCGGTCTGGCAGGCACCCAGAATAACCACGGCGCCGCCTGGGGCGACTACGACAATGACGGTTGGATGGACCTGGTGGTGGCTCACGAGCACAAGCCGCCCGGCGCGACGCTGGCACTCTATCACAACCAGCGGAATGGAACGTTTGTCGAGGTGACCGACGCAGGCCTGGACCACATGGGAACTTTTGCGGAGGTGGCCTGGGCGGATTTCGACAACGACGGCTACCTGGACTTGTACGTTGGGGGCAACCATCTGGAGGGAGAGTCGGCGCGCAATCTGCTGTACCACAATCTTGGAGGCGGCACCTTTGAGGAGGTGGGCGTATCGGCCGGCGTGCCTGCAACCGTGGGAGGCATCAACAGAGTCGTGGCCGTGGCGGACTACGATCGCGACGGGCTGATGGATATCTTCACCGGCGTTGGGTTCTTTAGAAAGGCATCGGAGCCGGACGAGCGGCTGTACTTGTACCGCAACGTCACTCCGACTACGAACCGATACTTGGAGATCGAGCTGCGCGGTCCGGTGGGAAACGAACTCGCCATCGGTACCAGAGTGGAAGTGAGGACCGATATCAGACAGGTTCGCCAGCAATACGGTGGCGTAAGTCATCATTCCCAGGACTCTCCGATCATCCACTTCGGTACGGGCACTCGCGCACGGGCACGCGTAATGGTTCGATGGCCTAACGGTCGCAAATCAATCTACTGCACGAAAACCAATCTGCACCGGGTGTTCAACTTCTATGACGGTCCGCCGATTCTGACCGATGGGCCGTTGGTCGGAGCAGTTACCGATAACAGCGCGCGGGTCTTTGCGCGTACGTCCAGCCCCGGCACCGTGCAAGTACGCTACTCGACGAGCGCCGACTTGAGCGACGCCAGTGAAACCGATCCGGTTATGACAGCGGAAGAAGAGGATTTCACCACGACCATTGAATTGACCGATCTTCCGCCATTGACAAAAATCTACTACCAGGTGCTGGTCGAGGGTGTGGACCAGTTCGAAGCACCGTTTCCGAGCTTCGTGACTTTCCCCGACAATGCAGCCTCGTTTTCGGTCGGACTTCTGGCGGACCTGTGCAACACCTGGTACGAACTCGCAGCGCCGGCGTACGCAGCCCTGGCCGCCGCGGGTCCGGACTTCGTCATCCAACTTGGTGATTTCGACCACCGCGGGCCCGGGGGGCAGATGCCTTGCAGGCGGGAGATGCACCGGGACGTTCGCTCAAAAGACAATCCTTCAGGCTTGGCATTTGATACCTACATCGCTCCGCGCTTCCCGTTCTTTCACATTTGGGACGACCACGACTTTGGGGCGAACAGTGCAGACAAAACCTTTCCGGCCAAGGCTGAGGCGCTCCAGGCATTCCAGGAGTACTATCCCACTCCACCGCTGGCCAACCCGGAGGCCGGGATCTGGCACAACTTCCGCTACGGACAAGCGGAGTTCTTTATGCTCGATTGCCGATCGAACCGCGATGCCGCAGACGACCCGGATGGACCGGACAAATCGATGCTGAACGGCGACGACATTCCCAACGGGCAGAAGGAATGGCTGCTGCAAGGCCTGCTCCAGTCAACCGCTGTCTGGAAGTTCATCATCTCGGGTGTGCCATTCAATCCCACCTGCAAACCGCCTGACTCCTGGGGAGCGTATCCGACCGAGCGGCAGGAGATTCTGGACTTCATTGATGAGCATGAGATCGAAGGCGTCATCGTAATCTCCGGCGACGCGCACACCGGAGGTGCCATTGATGACGGTACCAATGCGGGCGTTCCCGAACTGTCGGTGCCACACACGAATCTCCCGATCGGATCGCCCACTTCGGGGTCGTGCCCCGCAGTCTTCTGGACCGAGGGGCGGATATCCGGCGCTGACAATCCGGGGTACGGGTTGATCCGCGTGGAGACCAACCCGGACCGCGTCTGGCTGGAGACCTACGGCGAGAACGGTACCTTGCGGCAGTCGTTGCTGATTGAGCTTGCCTCGGTCTGCCCGGACATTGCAGAGTTTGTCGATTGTCTGACCGGTCCGGTTACCGCAATGCTCCCGGGCTGCGAACCGTGCGACCTTGCTCCGGACGACCACGTGGACCTACGTGATTTCGCCCAGTTCCAGCAAATGTTCTGTCCGGGGGTCGTCGCCCCGTGTCTCGTGCAAACGTTACTCGAGCGTCAGCTCGTCGTGTGCGTACGCCACGTCCTCCGGATACCGGGTGAAGTCGATCTTATAGAGTTCCAGGAAACTGGCGTTTGCCTCCAGCGACCGATCAACCGCGGTGTACAACGTACCGCCGAATCGCCCCTGGGCGGCGGAACAGAGCATCTGAAAGCCGACTGGGGCCCCTGAGTACGTTGCGACCTCCTGGTAGAGGCGGAACGTCGGCGGCGTCTTCGCCGCCAGCCAATTGCCCTGGATCCCCACTTTCCTGAGGCTGCAATACTCGATTACAGCGCCGACTACGTCCATCGGGCTATCGAAGTTCACCGGCGTGGCGATGGCGACGGTGAGGTGCGTCCGCGGGAACGCGGCGCGGTAAGCGTCGATGGTTTGCTGCCACGCATCGATGAGCACGCTGTTGGAATAGCCGGCGTCGTGCCAGTTATCGGCGTCGTTCTTGGCCGCCAGGTGCATCTCGCCCCCAAAGGCCGGTCCGGTCACACTGACGATGACGACCGCCTGATTCCGGCCGTACCTCTCCCCGAAGGCATCCACCAAGGCTAACCACTTGCTTAGATACACCGGATCCCAGGGGACCGGCGTGTGCAGGGTCTGACCATAAGTCGGGTGGTACGGGTTCTCGTCGACGAATTCAAACTGCGTCGCCCCCGCGTCATACACCCACTGCGGCGCATGCACGCCCGGCAGCACACGCAGCATCACCTTCTTGCCATAAGCGGCGGCGTGCTCGATGACCGAATCGAACATCGACCAGTCGTAGAGACCTTCCTCCGGTTCTACCTCGTGCCACTTGGCCCGCA
>JAUWNF010000645.1 GCA_030612785.1 Phycisphaerales bacterium | reverse complement strand
CTATCAGGACCTGGAAGACATCCGCACCGCATTCGCCGCGTTCGGCGCAGTGGTCCGTCCCGGCGGCCTGCTAATCACACCTTACAGCGAACGGGGTGTTGCGGAAGCGGCCCAGGCCCGGGGCGTGCACCATGAGACCTTTGGATTCCGTCCGGGGGCGAACTGGCAAGCCGACCAGCTCCGCGCCGATCGAGGTTGTTACGCATTCGAGGTCCTCTATAACGGGCAGGGCTTGTTCACCACCCGACTTCGGCTCGCCGGCGTCCATAACGTCAGTAATGCTCTGTTGGCGGCAGCGCTGGCCCATCACGAATCGGTGAGTCCCGCCGCCATCGCCGAGGGAATCGCGACCTTTGAGGGGATCGATCGGCGTATGACCCGGCGGGATGCGGGGCGCGGGGTCACCATCATCGATGATTACGCCCACCACCCAACGGAAATCGCCGCCACCCTGCAGGCAATCAACGACCGCTATCAGCCCAAACGCACCTGGGTGGTTTTCCAACCGCACCAGGCGTCCCGCACGCGGCGGTTGATGCACGAGTTCGCCCGCGCATTCGGAGCGGCCGACGTAATCATCGTCGCCGACATCTACTGCGTCCGCGACAGCGCGGAGGACCGGGCTCAAACCCGCTCGTCCGATCTGGTCGCGCTAATCCACGAAAACGGCGGCGACGCGCGCTACATCGGACCGCTCGCCGACGTCACCCGGCACGTGCAGGAAAACGTCACCGACGGCGACCTGGTGGTCACCATGGGCGCCGGAGATGTCTGGAAGATCGCCGATGAATTGGTTCAGCGAGTTCGCCGGACGAATTGAGCACGATGTACCACTTTCACCCCTGACGTGGTTCAAGCTCGGCGGGTGCGCCCGCCACGTGTACCGCCCCGCCGAAGAAGAGCAACTCGCAAGGATGGTCGGTCGCGCCCACGGCGACGATATTCCCACGCGCGTACTGGGCGCAGGGGCCAACGTCCTGATCCGCGACGACGGCGTGGACGGGGTCGTCGTCCGGTTGGATGACGCGGTTTTTCAGAAGGTCGAGTACCAAGGCGAACGGGTGATCGCCGCCGGTGGCGCCGACCTGATGCGCCTGACGCGGGAGTGCGCCCGGCGCGGACTCGCCGGGCTGGAATGTATGGCCGGCATCCCGGGGACGGTCGGCGGGGCGATCCGCATGAACGCCGGCGGGAAACACGGTGCGATCGTGGAGACGGTCTCCAGCGCCCGGCTGCTCACCCCCGAAGGCGACGTCGAGGTGCTCCGTGTCGAGCAGTTGGGCTTTGGCTATCGGCGCTCCGCCGTGGGTCCACGCATCGTGCTGTCCGCGGAACTGCAACTCCGGCAGGATGATCCGCGGCGCGTGCTGGCAAGGTATGAAGATATCTGGGAGCGCAAGAAAACCTCACAGCCGTTCGGCGAGAACTCCGCGGGATGCGTCTTCAAGAATCCGCCGGGTGAGTCTGCCGGGAGACTCATCGATGAGGCTGGTATGAAGGGAGAGTCCATCGGGGGCGCCCGGGTTTCGCGCGAACATGCGAATTTCATCGTTACCCGCAAAGGCGCCACGGCTGACGACGTCCTGCGCCTGATGGATCGGATTCGCCAAACGGTGCGCCGCCAATCCGGCATCGAACTCGAGTTGGAGATTGACATCTGGTAGTGGTTAACCGAGCCGCGACCGTCACAGGCTGTCGATTTAATCTGTAGCGTCGCCCCTTGTGGGCGGCGCAGCCTCGTTTCTCGTCACCCACAAGGGGTGACGCTACACTGGGGATCACCGTGGACGATTAAATCGACAGCCTCGTCAGGGAGCGGTCAACCAACGGAGCTCAGAGCAGCAGGGTGAGCGGTGACAGAGCACTGGAGCCTGTCCCACATTCTAAAGACAGGCTCCAAGGAGCGGAGGAGTAGGTGAGATGACCCAAGCAGTTGATGCCATCGTTCAGCCGCCGTTTCGTTCAGAAACAGCGGACAGCGTGCGGAGTGCGCCTGCCGTGGCAACGCTGAACGTTACGGTATTAGCCGGTGGGCCCAGCGACGAGCGCGAAGTCAGCCTCGCCAGCGGTCAAGCGGTCCACGATGCCCTCCTTCGCCTGGGTCACAACGTCACCATGATGGACATTTCGCCCAACGATCTCAGGGCCTTGGACGTGCCGGCCGACTGCGTCTTCATCGCCCTGCACGGCACGTTTGGCGAGGACGGGCAAGTGCAGCGCCTACTGGAGCAAGCCGGCAAGCGCTATTGCGGCTGCGACGCGGTTTCG